>CAMVOG010000086.1 GCA_947169005.1 uncultured Clostridia bacterium
ACGAATCCACCCACAGCATTCTGTTTTTCGCTGCCAGAGTTTTTAGAGATGCCCATTAGGCATTAGGGAGTGCTTAGTGATTAGGTAAACGATGATTAAAGCACAGACGCAAATGAAGAGCGTCCTTTCCTCCCGCGCTCTCCTGGAAGTAGACCTTGCCTACGCGACGGAGGGATTGACCGGGGATGCTGAGGCTTTTATAATGGTCCCGTAAACGTTTACGAAAGAGCGCGCGGTCAATAACACGGAAAGGAGTGTCATCATGGACACGAAGGAGATCCTGTCGGACAATATCCGTCGCTTTCGGCTCAAACGGGGCCTCACCCAGCGGGAACTGGCGGAGCGGCTCGGCGTATCGGCCAAGACCGTGAGCAAATGGGAGACGGGCAGGGGCGTGCCGGAGCTTCTGCAGCTCCCTGCCCTGTCCGCCGTGCTGGGGGAAACGGCGGACAGGCTGCTGCTGGACCCCGTCCCTCCCCCGCCCCAGGACCGGCGGGACGTATTCGGGCGCATCGAGCTCGTCTACGGACTCAGCCCTGCGCAGGTGGCCCTGGCCGCGGGCGTCACGGAAGCCGAGGCAGAGGGCGCCCTGATGAACGATCTCTCAGCCGCCCCCGAGGAGAAGCGGCAGAAGCTCGGCATCGTGCTGGCTATGCTCGCGCTGAATATCCCCATGTTCGTGGAAAAAAAGCACATCCTGCTGGTCAATCTCTGGTCCCGGCTGCGGGATGAGGCGGGGCTGAGCCCCGAAACGGTGGAGGCATACGCCGCGCTGCCGCCCGGGAAGCTCTCCGCGTTTTTCGATCAGGGCCGGGACCTGACGCCGCGAGAGGAGGAAAGCCTTTTTGTCGCCCTCTTCGCCCTGGAGCGCGTCTTCTTCGGAAAGGACTGCTTCCCCTTCGCCGTGCCGCATCCGGTAAACCTTCGGCAAGAGCAGAAGGAAAACGTCTGATAGGGCGTCCCGCTCAAAAAAGCTGTCATTCTGAGCGCAGCGAAGAATCTTCATTCCCGGACTACATCCCCGGAAAAGATCCTTCGCATATGCTCAGGATGACAGCCTATTTTTATCTCTAGTGCGTATCGGGATTACTCAGCAACGCTCAAAACAATACGCCAACCCGTAGGGGCGCCCTTTGGGCGCCCGCCGGTGGTTCGGTGCAACAACCTCATTTTCAGCGCCTGGCGGCGCTGGCGTCCTGCGGACGCAGGCGGCCAAAGGCCGCCCCTACGGCGGAGCTGACTAAAGCCGATACGCGGATTATCTCTTATCCCTTATCTTTTATCCCTTATCTTTTATCTTCACGCCTTCGGTCCCGCGGCGACGACCTCGGGGCTCATGTGGGTGTACTTTTTGAAATTCTCGGTAAAGCTCCTGGCCAGCTTTTTGCAGCTCGCCTCGTAGGCGGCCTTGTCCTCCCAGGTGTTGGCGGGGATCAGCAGCTCGGCGGGGACGCCCTCCACGCTGGTGGGCACCGCGACGCCGAAGGTGGGATCGGTGACGAATTCCGACTTCTCGATCTCGCCGGTGAGGGCCGCCGTGACCATGGCGCGGGTGTAGCTGAGCTTCATGCGCTTGCCGGTGCCGTTCCAGCCCGTGTTGATGAGGTAGACCTTCGCGCCGGACTTTTCCACCTTTTCCGCCAGCATCCTGGCGTAAACGGAGGGGTCCAGGGGCAGGAAGGGCTCGCCGAAGCAGGTGGAGAAGGTGGGCACGGGCTCGGTGATGCCGATCTCGGTGCCCGCCACCTTGGAGGTGAAGCCGGAGACGAAGTAATACATGGCCTGGTTGGCGTTCAGCCGGGAGATGGGGGGCAGCACGCCGTAGGCGTCCGCCGTGAGGAAGATGACGGTCTTGGGTACGCTGCTGCTCATGCCGGAAAGCTCGGCGTTGGGGATGTAGTCGATGGGATAGCCCACGCGGGTGTTGACGGCCAGGGAGTCGTCGTCAAAGTCCAGGGCGCGGGTCTCCGGGTCCATGACCACGTTTTCCACCAGGGCGCCGAAGCGGATGGCGTTGTAGATCTCGGGCTCTCCCTCGGGGCTGAGGTTGATGCACTTGGCGTAGCAGCCGCCCTCGAAGTTGAAAACGGAGTCGTCCGCCCAGCCGTGCTCGTCGTCACCGATCAGCTTGCGGTTGGGGTCCGCGGAAAGGGTGGTCTTGCCCGTGCCGGAGAGGCCGAAGAAGACGGCGGCGTCCCCGTCCTTGCCGATGTTGGCGGAGCAGTGCATGGGGAAGACGCCCACCTTGGGCAGCTCGTAGTTCATCACGGAGAAGACGGACTTCTTGATCTCCCCGGCATAGCCCGTGCCGCAGATGACCACGAGCTTTTCCTCATAGTTCACCAGGATCGCGGCCTCGGAGCGGGTGCCGTCGATTTCCGGGACGCACTTGAAGCCGGGGGCGGCGATGATGGTGTAATCCGCCTCGAAGGCCGCAAGCTGCTCCGCCGTGGGGCGGCGCAGAAGCTGATGGATGAAAAGATTCTGGCTCGCCAGCTCGTTGACGATGCGAAAGGCGCGGGTGTACTTGGGGTCCGCCCCGGCAAAGCCGTCGAAAAGGAAGATCTCGCGGTTCTGCAGATAGGCCAGCACCTTGCCGAGAATGGCGTCGAAGCGGGCCTTGTCGATGGGCCGGTTCACGTCGCCCCAGGCGATTTCGTCATGGACGGCGGGGGTGTCCACGATGAACTTGTCGTTGGCGCTGCGGCCCGGGTACGTCCCGGTCTTCACCACCAGGGCGCCGGTGTCGGACAGAGCGCCCTCGCCGCGGCGCAGGGCGTGCTCGGTGAGCTGGGCGGGGGTCAGGTTGCGGTAGACGCAGGCCGCGTTGCCGAGGCCGAGCTTTTCCAGTCCGTAGGTTTCCATATGGTCCTCCATTCCGCCCGGCTTCCCGGGCCGTATAGTCAAAGAATTCTTTTTATCTCTTATTACTTATCTTATTCTTTCGCTCCCTCGCCGTTTCCGCCTTCCTTGTGATACCGGCGGCGGGGACGGTGGCTCCTGGGCTGGCCTCCGGCGGCGGCGACGGCCTCCGCCACGGCGTCTGCCCTGGCGCGGGCCTTCTCGTCATTAGTCTGCGGAAGCTCGGGCTTCGGGCCGTGCTCGCCCCGGTGGTTCCGGTTCCGACGGCGGCTGCCGCCTTCCTTCTTCTGCTGCTCGCCGCCCTGCTCCTTCTTCCGCTCCTGGGTCTGGGCGGGCTTGTCCTGGGGCTTGGGCTTATGCCGCTGCTCCTGCTTGGGCTTGTCCTGCCTGGGCTTGTCCTGAGCGGGCTTGTCGGCGGCCTTTTCCGGCTGCTTCGGCTTCTCTTGCTGCTTGGGCGCGGCGGCCTCGGCCTGCTGGCCGCCCTTGCCCTTGTGGCGGCGATTGCGGCGGCGGCGATTGGTCGGCTCTGCTTTCTCCTCCTCGGTCTCGTTGCGCAGGGTGTCGCCGGGGCCGTAGCTGCTGTCGATCCGGTAGCCGCCGAAGGGGAAGCGCTCCTCCTCCGGCTCCGGGATGGGCTCCTCGGGGGGCTCGGGCTCCTTGTAAACGCCGCCGATGGTGTAACCCAGCTCCCGCAGGGGATACTGCCGCACGTCGTTGACGCTCTGGTCCGCCAGCTTCACCTTCACCCGGCCCCGCAGCAGATTCACCTCGGTGATGTTGCCGGGGCCCTCGGGGGTGTCCACGGGGGCGTCCACCTTCGGGGTGGTTTTGATGAGATGCTCGTAGGCCTCCTGCTCATATTTCAGGCAGCACATGAGCCGCCCACAGGTGCCGGAGATCTTGGTGGGATTCAGGGAGAGGGACTGGGTCTTGGCCATTTTGATGGACACGGGCTGAAAATTTTCCAGAAAGCTGGAGCAGCAGAAGGGCCGCCCGCAGATGCCGAGGCCGCCCACCAGCTTGGCGCTGTCCCGCACGCCGATCTGCCGCAGCTCGATGCGGGTGCGCAGCACGCCGGCCAGGTCCTTCACCAGCTCGCGGAAGTCCACCCGTCCCTCGCTGGTGAAGAAGAACAGGACCTTGTTCCCGTCGAAGCTGTACTCCACGTCCACCAGCTTCATGTCCAGCTTTCGGGCCGCGATCTTCCGCTCGCAGAGCTCGAAGGCCATCTTTTCCTTTTCCCGGTTGCGGCGGAGGGTCTCCTCGTCCGCCTCAGTGGCGATGCGCAGCACGGGGCGCAGGGGCTGCACCACGGCCGTGTCCTCCACAAAGTGCGCCGCGCGCACGCACTGGCCCAGCTCGGGGCCCTTCGCCGTCTCGACGATCACGTCGTCCCCGGCGCGCGGAGCGTTCCCGGCGGGGTCAAAGTAATAGGCCTTGCCCTTGCCGCGAAAACGCACGTTGATCACTTCAGGCATATGTCTCCTCGTTTCTTGCTCAGGATTGCTCCAAAAGTCGGTTGAGCCCCACGGCCAGCGCTCCGGCCATGTGCCCCGCGCCGGTGTTGTTGCTCCGGCGGCGCTGTAATTGTTTTTTCGTCTCGTCCAGGGCGGCGAAGAGCCGCTTCTGCTCCCCGGGGGCCACGCCCTCCCGCAGCCTTTGGGCGATGAGGACGGAGAGGGCCTCCAGCACGCCGTCCAGCTCCTCCCGCTCCAGCTTGGCTTTTTCCAGCTGCCAGGCGGCCAGGGCCACGTCCGCGGGGGCGCCCCGCCGGAAGGAATCAAAGAGGGCCAGGGCGTATTTGTCCGCGTCCCCCAGCTCCTCGTCCCCCTCCGCGTAAAGCTCCGTGCAGCGGGAGCGCACCGTGTCCAGCAGGGCGGCGGCGTTCTCCGCGGCCAGGATGAAGACGGAGCGGGCCGGGGGCTCCTCCAGCAGCTTGAGCATGGCGTTCTGGGCCTGCACGTTCATTTCATCCGCCGCCGGGATGTAATAGACCTTCCGTGCGGCCTCGTTGGGCATGATATAGGCGTCCCGGGCCAGCTCACGGGCCTGGTCAACCACATAGGAGGCCCGGTCCGGCAGCTTTTCCACGCGGATCAGATCCGGGTGGATGCCCTTGGCGAGCTTCACGCAATGGGAACAGGCGCCGCAGGGGGGCTCGGCTCCGCCGCAGAGCAGGGCGGCGGCGAGAAAGCCCGCCAGCTCCTCCCGTCCGCCGGGGCTGCCGCCCAGGATCAGCCAGGCGTGGGACAGCTTCCCCGTCCGCGCCTGGGCCCGGATGGCCCGCTTCTGTTTCCCGTTGCGCTCGTTCATTTCATCGCTCCCCGCCCGGCTGGGCCTAAAAACCCACTTTCAATCCATTCTAACACAAGATGGATTGAATGGCAAGGGAAAAGAATGGGCAACGGGCAGAAAGCGTCTGAATTTGTGCTTGTCAAGGGACGGAAAGGCGGGTATAATAGGATATCAGCTTGGAGGGAGGCATAGCCATGGACAGACCGCTGGCAGACGAGATCCGCCCCAGGACGCTGGACGAGGTGGTGGGGCAGGAGCATATTCTGGGCAAGGGCGGCCTGCTGCGCCGCATCATCGAGGGGGGCAGAGTGCCGAATCTGATCTTCTACGGCCCCTCTGGCACGGGAAAGACCACCGTAGCGAACATCATCGCGGAGCGCACCCAGCGCACCCTCTATAAGCTGAACGCCACCACGGCGGGGGTCTCGGACATCCAGAACGTGATCGCCAGCGTGGATACGCTGCTGAGCCCCAACGGCGTGCTGCTTTACCTGGACGAGATCCAGTACTTCAATAAAAAACAGCAGCAGACGCTGCTGGAATACATCGAAAACGGCAAGATCAGCCTTATCGCCTCCACTACGGAGAATCCCTATTTTTATGTATACAACGCCATTCTCAGCCGCTCCACGGTCTTCGAGTTCAAGGCGCTGACCCCTGCCTCGGTGGTCCCGGCGGTGGAGCGGGCCATGCGCATCATGGGCGAGCGCTCCGGCCTCCCCTGGGAGGCGGAGGAGGGCGTGGCGGCCCACATCGCCTCCGCCTGCGGCGGGGACGTGCGCAAGGCCGTGAACAGCGTGGAGCTCTTGTTCTACGGCGCCCGGGAGGACGCGGGCGGGAAGCTCCGCCTTTCTCTGGAGGACGCGAAGCTCATTTCCCAGCGCTCCGCCATGCGCTACGACCGGGACGGGGACAGCCATTACGACACCGTCAGCGCCCTCATGAAGTCCATGCGGGGCAGCGACCCGGACGCCGCCCTCCACTACCTGGCCCGGCTCCTGGAGGCCGGGGACCTCACGGGGGCCTGCCGCCGCATCCTCTGCTCGGCCAGCGAGGATATCGGCCTGGCTTATCCCCTGGCGGTGCCCATCGTGAAGGCCTGCGTGGACAGCGCCCTGCAATTGGGGCTGCCCGAGGCCCAGCTCCCCCTCTCCGAGGCCGTGATCCTGCTGGCCACCTGGCCCAAGAGCAACACCGCCTGTATGGCCATCGGCAAGGCCCGGGCGGACGTGAAGGCCGGCAAGGCGGGCCCCATCCCCCGGGAGCTGCAGAACGTCCACGCGGACGGGACCGGCTTCGAGCGGGAGCAGGGCTACAAGTACCCCCACGACTTCCCCCACCGCTGGGTAGAGCAGCAGTACCTCCCCGACAATCTGGTGGGCGTGCAATACTACGAATACGGCGATAACAAGACCGAGCAGGCCGCCCGGCGCTATTGGGAGGAGATCAAAGGGGATAGGATAGCTAATAGTTAATAGCTAATAGCTAATAGCTTAATCTTTTATCTTCAATCTTTTATCTTTTATCTTTTATCTTCCCTTCACCGCAGTCCATATCCCCCACAGTTCACCAGAATCGCGCGGACCTCGTCGTAGTGCTCGTCGTCCACGGTGACGCAGGCGCGGGTCTCGCCCCAGCCAGGCCAGAGGGGGAGCCCCAGGGCGTCGGCGCTCATGCTGGCCCGGCCCAGGCCCCAGGGCTGCCCCTGGGCGGAGAAGCCCGAGAGGCTGTTGGGGTACTGGGTGGGGAAGAGCAGATCCATGGAGGGCGCGGCCCCCAGTCCGCCCCGGGAGGCGTCCTCTATGTCAAAGCGGAAGGGGATGCTTTTACGCCGCAGACGGGAGGCGGCCCGCTCGGCTGTATCGCGGTTTTCAAATCGGACATAGATCCTGTGAGACATACGCGGCTTCCTTTCCTTTCGTACTGCCGACAGTATGCCCCGGAACGCAATGCATAATGCATAATGCATAATGTATAATGATGCCTGATCCCCTCGGAGGAATGACCATGAACGTCCAGATCGGCGACATTCTTACTTTAAAGAAAAAGCACCCCTGCGGCAGCGTACGCTGGCGGGTGACGCGGGTGGGAGCGGATTTCAAGCTCGTCTGCCTCGGCTGCGGACATGAGCTGATGCTGCCCCGGAGCCGCGTGGAAAAGAACATCAAAAAGATCGAAACGGGAGGCGACGCGCCATGAAGGAGCTTTGGAATCCCCGCATCCGGGGGTTGGAGGCCTACGTCCCCGGCGAGCAGCCGAAGGACCGCCGCTATATCAAGCTGAACACCAACGAAAATCCCTATCCGCCCTCGCCTAAGGCCCTGGAGGCCATGCGGGAGGCCGTCTGCGCCGACCTGCGCCTGTACCCGGACCCGGAGTGCGGCCAACTGATCGAGGCCCTGTCCCGCCGCTTCGGGCTTGCGCGGGAGCAGCTTTTCGTGGGCAACGGCTCCGACGAGGTGCTGGCCATGGCCTTCGCCGCCTTCTTTGACCCGGCGGGCCTGCCCATCATCTTCGCGGATATCAGCTACAGCTTTTATCCCGTCTACGCGGCCTTTTACGGGGTCCCCACCGCGCCGGTGCCTCTGCGGGAGGATTTTTCCCTGCCCGTGGAGGACTTCCTGCGGCCCAACGGCGGCGTGATCCTCTGCAATCCCAATGCCCCCACCGCCATGGCCTTGCCCCTGGCGGAGGTGGAGCGGATCGTGGCCGGTAACCCCGGCTCCGTGGTGCTGGTGGACGAGGCGTACGTGGACTTCGGTGGCGAGAGCGCCGTGGGCCTCATCGACAAATATCCCAACCTCCTGGTGGTGCGCACCACCAGCAAGTCCTATTCCCTGGCGGGCCTGCGGGTAGGCTGGGCCATGGGGAACGAGGATTTGATCGCCGCCCTGAACACCGTGAAAAATTCCTTCAATTCCTATACCCTGGACCGGGTCGCTCTGGCCGGGGCCGCCGCCGCCATTGAGGACCGGGATTACTTTGAGGAGTGCTGCCGCCGGGTGATCGCTACCCGGGAGCGCAGCCGCCGGGAGCTGGAGGCCCTGGGCTTCCGGGTGCTGCCCAGCGCGGCCAATTTCCTCTTCGCCGCCCCGCCGCAGCCCGACGCGGAGACGGTCTTCCGCCGCCTGCGGGAAGAGGGCGTCCTGGTGCGCTATTTCAAAAAGCCCCGCATTGACGGTTTCCTGCGCATCAGCGTGGGCACCGACGAGGAGATGGACGGCCTCCTGGCCGCTCTTGGGAGGATTTGAGGCAATAGGCATAGAGCGCTTTGCGCTTAAAAATGTAGGGGCGGCAATCTGCCGCCCGCCGTTTTCCGCGGCGTCCGCGGCAACCGTTGCCCGTCCTCTCTGATCTCTGAACTCTGAACTCTGAACTCCGCGCCCCCTGAGCCCTGTTCCTTTGCCCCGACAAAAAAATGCCAAAAAACTGCAAAAAAGGTGTTGACAAGGGCGGGGGAAGGTGGTATATTAGCAAAGCGCTCGGGCGAGCCGGGGTTTTCTTCCTTGGTTGCGAAAAAAACTCTTGACAAAGCCTCCCGCGCGTGGTAATATAAAGACCCTGCGCCGAGCGGGGCGTGTACCTTGTAAATTAAACAG
>CAMVOG010000087.1 GCA_947169005.1 uncultured Clostridia bacterium
AAAGGACCCCGCCCTGTACCGGGAGCTGCACGCCTTCGCCCTCGCCCACTTTGAGGAGGCCCGGCAATACTACGTGGTCACGACGGACCTGACGAAAATTCCCTCTTTGGACACGATCCCCGATGATGAGCTGCCTTCCCTCTTTGACAACGCCGACGCCCGCCAGCTGATCCACATCACCTACGGGCTGATCCTCTCCGCCCGGGACGTGGAGGACCGCCCCCTGTTCCGTTCCCGCCTCTACGCCCTGTGGAGGCAGTACGCCCCGGACTACGCGGCCCTGCTGCAAGCCCACCTGGGGCGACACATAAAACAATTGACAATGGAAAATAGATAATGGTTATTATTTGCCCCGTGGTTTTGCAAAGCAAAACCACGGGGCAACAATTCATTGTCCACTGTCAATCGTCCATTGTCAATTATCAGAGAGTACCGTTTCCAGCATGGTCATGGTGTTGCAGGCGCTCCAGCCGCACCAGATCCAGCCGTCGCCGATATGGGGCTCCATGACGATGTCGGCGGGCTCCCCGGTGAGCGGGTAGGTGGTATAGGGCTTGAAGCCCAGGCGGATGCCCCGCTCGGCCACGGTGTCGCACCAGCGCTCCGCGATCTTGCGGGCGGCCTCCTTCTCCCCGGCGAGCCAGAGGCCCACGGAGCAGAACATATTGGCCGGGGCCACCACGCGGCCCAGGACGAAGTGCCAGCCCCAGTGGCAGAGGGGGCTCTTCATGCTCTCGGTGCAGAGACCCATGGGTGAGAGGAAATCCCCCTCCTCCGTGAGCCGCTCCGCGATCTTGTGGGTGATCTCCTTGGGCAGCCGGTCCCCCAGCAGGACGGGCTGATAGCAGGCAAGGCTTTGGCTCTCCACCTTTTCACCCTTGTAGAGCGTGACGAATTTTTCCCCGTCCCAGAGCCTGGTGATGATGAAGTCCAGCAGGCGGTCCGCCCGCTCCTTCCAGCTCTTTTCGCCCTCCGGGTCCCCGGCGCGGCGGCAGAGCATGGAGCAGGCGTACATGCACTCGGTCAAAAGCGCCTGGGTGTCCGCGTTCACTGCCGGGAAGCCCTTGATGAAAATGGAGGCGTCGTCCCAGCCGGACTCGTTGGGGTTATTGATCTGCACCACGTCGCCGCCCAGGCCCGCGTTGCGGCAGCCGGTCCAGAAGCCGATCCAGCGCTCGAACTTGGGCAGCAGCTCCAGGGCCATCTCCTTTGTGATGAAGTCCTCCCCGCAGCGGCGGACGATGAAGTTCAGCGCAAAGCCCTGCAGCGGCGGCTGGCAGCCGGAGTCGGAGACGAAGCCGGGGGCCACGTCCCCGGGGATGCAGCCGTTGACGGGATTCTGATAAAGGAACATATTGCTGATGAGCTGGAAGGCCATCTCCGGGTCGTTCTGCAGGGCCATGCCGTTGTAGCTCTGCTGCCAGGAGAAGCCGGCGGCCAAGGCGTTGTAATGCATCATGATCATGGGAGATTTGACGAAGCCCGCGGGCTTCATCACGTGGCTCCAGGTCACGTAAACGGCGTCCTCCTCCAGGGTCTTGTACTTCTCGGGCACCTTGGTATAGTGCTTGAAGAAGTCCCGGTAGCTCCGCAGATTCTCCTCCCGGAGCGTATCAAAGGGCCTGTAGCTCTCCGGCAGCCTGCAAACGTCGAAATAATCCAGCATGGCCGCCTCGAAGCAGCCGCTTTCATCGGGCAGCAGGTCCACGAAAAAGCGCTCGTAGCCGCCCTTTTCATAGTCATAGTCCGCCTTGAACTCCACGCTCCCCTTCAAGGGGACGAAGCGCAGGTTCCCGTGCTTGCCGAAGACGGCCTCCACGCTGCCGTCCTTGAGCCGGGCGACGGAGTCCAGGGCAGCCGCGCCGCGCCCCTCCACGTTGGAGGAAAGCTCCAGGCGCAGCCCCGCGCCCTTGAAGCCGCGGAAGCGGATCTGATCCTCGTCCGTGAGGGCCAGCTCCAGATGCTTGGCGGGAGTCAGAAGGGTAAGGCTCCCCTCGTCGCCGTAATAGTGATAGCGCACGGGGGCCCCGTTATCCAGCAGATGCAGATAAAAGCTCATGTCGCTGGCGTTGGACCTGTCCCCGGACAGGATGCCCGTCAGCTTCAGAATGCGGCGGAAGTAATCCTCCTGCAAATAGGCGTAGCAGCCCGCGCGGGCATAGGCGATGCGGATCAGATCCCGCCTTTCGTTGGATTGAAACAGCATGTTCTCCCCCTCCTTTCAGCGGATCAGGCTCGCGGTGAGCACCGCCAGCGCCTGTCTGAGGTTGGTGATCTTCTTGTTTCTGGCCGCCTCCCGGATGCGCTCTGCCACCAGGGAGCGGGCCTTGGCCGGAGCCGCCAGCATGAGGGGCAGGGCGTAGTAGGCGGGCAGCTTTTTGCCGAGGGGCGTCATCTTCCCCAGGTACTCGTCCGCCAGGATCGCCATGCAGGTGCCGGGGTGGCCCTCGATGTCCACCCGATCCAGGATATTCAGTGAGCGCCAGCCGGAGGCGGTGGAGAGCCGGGAGAGCATGTTGTTCGCCACGTCCTCCGCCTGGGCGGCGAAGGCGACGGCCTCCTCATGCTTGTTCAGACGGCCCGCGATCTGCTCCAGCGCCTTGAGCCACAGCAGCATATAGGCGTTCAGCCCGGGAGCGAATACCGGGGGCTGCTCGGAGAAATAGACCTTTTTGCCGCAGCCGGGCTCATAGCGGTGGAGGTAATAGAAGAGCTTGCGCTCGGGGCACCAGCGCTCCTCCTGCCACCAGGAGAGGGCCTTCTTCTGCAGCTCGTAGTTTTCCTCCCCCGTGGCGGCGATCAGCTCGGGCCGGGCCTTGTACACCACGCCGAAGAGGGGCGCCTCCGCCTCTAAGATAAAGCGGCGGTTGTCCGCCTGGCGGGGCACCAGCCCGTCCTCATCCATATAAGCGAGGAAAGAGCACATCTGCTCCACGGCCTTATGGGGGTCCTTCAAAAGCGCGGCCAGCAGCATATTGTCAAAGAGCATGGCGGAACCCAACTCCCGCCGGTCATGGACGTACTGGGGCCGGGTGATGCGCTGCTCGTTCAAGCGGCGGGCAGGCTGCAGCGCCGTCCAGACGATATAGGCCATATGCAGGCCCTCCTCCGTCCTGGGTGGGGTCGTGAGGCCCTGGAGGAAGGCGTCAAACTCCCGGCCAAGCTCCTCCGCCGCCTGGTCGACGGTCATGCCGTCGTCGGCGGGGAACTCGTCGTAGTCCGTTTCATAAATCACGGCCTCCAGGTGCCCCGTCTCGTCCGGGTGCAGGAAGGTGCGGGGCTCGGGGTCGCTGAGGGCATTGAGGTCCCAGGCGGAGCGGACCTCGGAGGTCCCTTTCCGGGGCACGATGCGCAGGCGCACGCCGGATGTGGCGTAAAGGGTGCCCTCATAGGCGTCGTCCACGGCGCTTCCGCCGCTCATGAACATGCCGAGGGCCTTGCCCTTGCCTACCATGAGGGAGACGCCCTCCCCTTCGATCAAGAGGCGGTTGGGCATGGCGATGGCCAGGGCCACGCTGCCCTTGGCGGCCTTGAGGACCACCCGGTTGTCCTTCAGGGATACGGTGTAGATCAGCTCCTCCTCCCCTTTCCAGAGGCTGAGGCGGCTGAGCATATCCCGCCCGGGGGACTCTCCATCCGGAGTGACGCCGATGTAGCAGTTCTGCATCGTAGCGTCCACCGTCAGCATCAGGCGGTTCAGCGCCCGGCAATAGGGGTCGTGGGGAAAATGAACCCGTAACTCTCTCATAGTGCTCCACCTTCTTTCTAAAGGCTGTGGATATACGTTCCGTATGCTATCATTGTAGCCCCATCGCCCCCATTTGTCAAAGGAATTGGGCAATATTCATAAAAGTTTTTTCTCTTTTCTTTTCTTTTTCGGCTGATTGCAGTATAATGAGAAAAAAGGATCACTGCCTGTCACAAAAGGCCGCGCCCAGGGGATATCCATACAGAGGGAACGAAAGGAGGACCCGCCATGAAAAAGAGTTTTCGGCTGACCGCCCTGCTGCTCGCCTTTCTGCTGCTCTCCGCCTGCGCGGGGCCGGAGCCAGCTTCGCCGCCTGTGGAGGAGAAAAGCGAAGTCGGCCGCCCCATTGCGGAGGAGGAGACGGAGCCCATCTCTTTCCCCTTAATGAGCGTGGGAGAGGCGGAGGCGCTTTACTCCCTCGAAGGTTGCTTTTCCAGTTTAGGTCTCTTGTGGGAGGGCCGCCGGTATACACCCTATGGCGCAGGTGACCCGATCCTGGTCAACGCGCTGCCGGATACGGCACTGCTTGACGAATACCTGGGGGATACGGTCTGGCCTCCGAAGGGCGCGAAATCAGAGATTCTTAATCTCCCTGCTTCCACCGCCGGGCCCTGTTACAGCGTCAGAGGCTACGACCCGTCCTTCCTGCTCTGTCAGCGCAATGATAGTGGCCGCAGCTCCTGGTTCCTCTCCCTCAGCGGGCGGAGTCTTCGGCGGGGCACTGAGCTCCTTGAGGAGCTTATGCACTGCTCTGAGGTGCTTTCCATTCGCTGGCAGACGGGAGAGCTTTGGCCCTCCGGCAGCCTCAAAGGACGGGAGCTGAAGGATGAACTGCTGCCCGAGGCCAAGGGCCTGTTGAATGAGCTGGGGGACTGCCCCTTCGTGACACAGGAGGCCGTGACGGAGGATTTTGGCGTGGAGAGGGCATATGAGCTTTCGCGCTTTCAGCGGCTCAAGCTCTATCTGACGATGCCGGGCGGGATGATCTTTCTGCTGCAGCTCTATGAGGGAGGCTATCTCAGCCTGACTATCGATTATGAGGAGAAGATTTGGCTGCGGGGCGGCGAGGCTGGAAAGGGGCTGCTGGAACTGCTGCGCTACGTCAACGGAACGGAGATTGCCTGGGAGGAGCGTCAGCCCCTGCGTTATGAGGACCTGCGGCTTGACCCGTGCCTGGGCGCTTTTCTCCCCACGGAGTTTCCAGAAGGACTGTCCTTCCGGCAGGGCGGCATCAGCTACGAGATTGAGCGCGAGACGGGCGCCCTGGGTCCGGCCCACTCACTTTTGGTCGATTTTCAAGACGTGGAAAACACGAAGCGGAGTTTCAGTCTCCAAGTCTATTCTGCCTCTGCCTTTGCGTCTGTGGGCAACTACGCAGGGGATGTGCTTAGCCCCGAGGAGCTTAACGAGGAGACCGTAGAAGCCCACACAATACGGGTCAATTCCCATGGCCGCGTTTTGGAAAACCACAGCACCAATCTTGGACTGCGCTCCGGCGATATGATCCTGGTCATGTATGCCACTGGTTTGGAGACAGAGGAGACTTTATCCCTGCTGCGCTCTGCCCTGTCCGTTAATCTTCCGTGACGCAGGAGGCTTTTCGCATCCGGCATAACAAGCGAAAGGAGGTCTCACCATGAAAAAAAGCTGCCGCCTCATCGCCCTGCTGCTCGGTCTTCTGCTGCTCTCCGCCTGCGCGGGGCCGGAGCCCGCCGCGCCGCCTGCGGCGGAGGAGCCGCCCGGCGAGGCAGAGGTCCCGGTGGAGGACGACGCCATCGTTTTCCCCATGGAGGGCGAGAGCTTTATCGGGCATTACAATTCGGACGGATTATATATCGGCGGCCTGGTCTGGGAGGGCCGCCGCTACGAGCCCTACGATCCGCCTTTGGTGCTGTCCGTGGGCCTCGGCGCCGATCCTTTGGAAAAGTACGTCGGTACGGTCCTCTCTCCTTGGCAGGACGACGAGGAGGATGAAATCGTGCCCCTGTGGGGTCTCTCCAGCGGGCATTATTATACGGTCGAGGGCTACGATCCCGGCTTCCTGCTCGGGCAGAGAAACGAATTCGGTGAGACCCGCTGGCACCTGTCCAACAACGGCCTGACCCTGCGGACGGGAGCCGATCTCTTCGAGGAAAAGCTGCACTGGTCCGACACGGCCTCCGTTTACTATACGCCTTCCTGGTTTGACCCGAGACTTGGGAAAGTCAACAGAGTTCGCTTTTGGGAGCTGAACGGCGATCTGCTGCCCAGGCTGAAGGAGCTGCTGAACGAGCTGAACGGCTGTCCTTTCCTTACCGAAGAGGAGCTGGCGGCGGTCTGGGGTGAAGAAAACGGCGACATGGCCATGCGGGAGCATCTGCGGGCCTGCGCGTGCCTGAGGCTGCCGGACGGCTTCATCACGGAGATCTATCTGGCGGAGGGCGGCTATCTCTGCCTGGAGAGTTACGCCTTCCGCGGCCTCTGGCTGCGCGGCGGCGAGGCCGGGGAGGCGCTGATCAACCTGCTTTGCCGGGATAACGGGGCGGAGATCACCCTGCCCGCGGCAGATGATCCCACGGAGGCGGATTGCCGCGCCGACCCTCGCTACGGCGCGCTGATCCCCACGGCGCTGCCCGAGGACCTTGAACTGGGCAGAATAACGCTTCACTATGCGCTCGACCGGGAAACGGGCGAGATCACGGGCGTAAAGAACATGTCGCTGGCCTGGTGGGACGGCGGGAGCCGCTTCTGCTCCGTCGGCCTGTATCCCCTCCCCGGCCTCAGCCTCAGAAGCGGCTACGGCGGCCCGCTTTACAGGCCGGAAGAGCTGACGGAGGAGCTGATCGAGATCTGCACCCCGCGGGAAAACCTGGCGGGCGTCCCCATCGAGCATCCCCACACGAGCCTGGGCCTGCAGGTCGGCGACACGGCGCTGATCTGGAGCGCGACGGACCTCACCCCTGCGGAGAGCCTGGCTGCTCTGCGCTCCGCCCTGGCCGTCACCCTCCCCACCACAACGCTGGCGGAATACTATGCCCTGCCGGGGGATCTCTTTGCCCCCGCCCTGGAATGGGAGGGGCGTCTTTACCTGGAAGGCGGCCCGCTCTACCCCGACGCTGGCTTTTCCCCGCCCGAGGCGGTTGAAAAGCTGCTTGGCTATAAGGCTTGGGAAAACGGCGAGCAGATCGGGGAGATGCCAGAGGGCTTTCGCGCCGATTTCTATGGCTGGTATTATACCTTGAAGGGCCTGGACCCGGAGCGTTTTTTGGGGCGGCTGGACCCATCCGGGGCCTTTCGCCTGTTCGTCTGCCGCTCCGGCTTGACGGTCAGCTCCGGCGCGGACGTGCTGGAAGGGCTGCTGCATACCGGGGAGCGATTCACGGGCTTCGCCTTTCAGAGCACCGCGGCGGTGCGGGAGGGGGACAACACGCTTTCCCTCCTGCCGGACGTCGAGGCTGCCAAGCGCTTTCTTTCCGCCCTGGACGCTGCCCGTCCCATCAGCTGGGAGGCTTTGAAGGACAGTCTCGGGCCCAGAAAATCCATGCCCCAGGCGCTGTATACCCTCTGTTTCCGCAGGGCGGACGGCTGTTCCCTGCTTTTGGAGCTCTGCGAGGGCGGGTACTGCCACGTGCCCGGCTTTGAAATCTATTTGCAGCCGGAGGCGGCGACCTATGAGCGTTTCCTGGCCCTATTGGAGGAAGAGCTGGGCCGGGAAACGACAGAGCCGGAGGCGACGCTGCCGACCCTGGAAGACCTGCGGCGCGACCCGAGCTTCGGTCCCTTGGTGCCTGCCTGTTTCCCGCCCGATCTGGACGAGATCACAGTCCGAACAAGCGTCCTCGTCGAGCCGGAGACGGCCCGGGTCTCGGGCTGGGAAAGCGTGTATCTTGAGCTGTATTTCAGCGGCGGAGGCAGGCTGCTCCAGCTTGACCTGCTCCCCTGGGAGCTGGTCAGCGCCGAGGTTAAGGCCCGACGACCCCGGCTCAGCCTTGAGGAACTGAGCGTCGACGCCATTGAGAAGGTGTCGAACTCACACACGCGGGAGGATGGCGAGGTCTGGACCACGCAGGTCCTGCTCCGCTTTGACGGGCTTGCGATGCAGTTTTCCTCCCTGGGCCTCACCCCGCAGGAGGTATACGAGGTTTTGGCCTCGATCGGAAGATAGCAAGAATGGACCATTTCATATTCTACGGCCATTTTGCCCCCGCTTTTCCGCAACAGCTTGACACCGTCCCACGCTATAATAATCGTTGCATTTACAGCGGTTTTCGTATATACTATGGGCGGAAAGGAGAAGTGTACCGTGTTGCCTTACACCATCGATGAGATTACGCGGCGGGTCGCGCCCGTGGCAAAAAAATATGAGCTTGCCGCTGTTTACCTCTTCGGCTCATACGCCAGAGGCGAGGCCACGGCGGCGAGCGATGTGGATCTGCTGGTCGATTTGACCGGCTCGGTCATCCGAGGATTGAATTTCGCCGCTTTGTATATGGATTTGGAAGCCGCGCTGGAAACGCAGATCGACCTTTTGACGGTTTCCTGTTTGGATCAGCCAACGGATCGTAGCGCCGAATTGGAATTTAACGAGACCGTTCTGCGGGAGAGGAGAAAAATATATGCAGCCGCGTGATAAGCAGAGGATCGAGCATATTTTGAACTACTGTACCGATATTGAGGCTGCAACAGAGCGTTTTGGAAAAAGATATGAGACGTTTGTATCCGATAAAGATTATCACGATGTTGTCGCTTTTAGGATCCTTCAAATCGGAGAGCTTGCCGGAAGTCTTTCCGATGAGCTTCGGAGTATGACGTCCGAAGAAATGAACTGGCAGCAGATCAAAGCTATGCGGAATATCGTGGCACACCACTATGGCAAGATCGAGTTGAAAATCGTTTGGGATACCGCCATGATCGACATTCCCCTCCTCAGAGCCTTTTGCGAACTGGAGGCGACGGCATGATTCTCCTTCCCGCGAT
>CAMVOG010000088.1 GCA_947169005.1 uncultured Clostridia bacterium
ATACTTGTCAAAGCATAACAGTACCCGAAGCAGGAGCCTCCTATACTTGTCACACCATACGGGAGCGTCAGCTCGGGCAGTGTCTCACAGTGAAGGAACGCCTCGTCCCCGATACTCGTTACGCTGCCTGGGATCGTCACGCTCGTCAGTCTTTTGCAGTCGGAAAAGGAACGGAATCCGATGTTCGTCACGCCATCCAGCAGCCGCACCTCCTCCAGTGCGCTACAGGTGTTGAACAGCCCGCTATTCATTTGCGTCACGCTTCCGGGCACCGTAACGCTCGTTAAGGACGTGCAGAATGAAAAAGCATAGTCTCCGATCGTCGTCACGCCGTCTGAGATCGTCAGCTCCGTCAAGGCGCTGCAGTAGCTGAAGGCGCCATCTCCGATCTGCGTCACGCTGCCCGGGATCGACAAGCTGTTCAAGCCGACGCAACAGGAAAAGGCATAATTTTCAATGCTCGTCACGCTGGTCGGGATCAGCAGCTCCGACAGAAGGCTGCAATCATAGAAGGCAAACTCCCCAATGACCGCAACGCTGTCCGGGATCGTTATGGTCGTCAGATTGGGGCAGTCCTCGAACGCGAAGTTTCCGACGCGCGTTACGCCCCTCTGCATAACGACGGAAACGATCTGTTCACGAAGCTCATACCAGGGAGGATCGCCTGTTTGCCAGTCCATCATGCGGCCTTCGCCGCTGATGGTGAGCGTTCCCTCAGCGTCGAGGAGCCAGGTCAGGTTTGAGCCGTCGCCCTCGCCGCCGCAGGTGCCGGTGCCAGCCAAGCCCGGCTCCTCCCCGATGGCCAGGGCCGCGGGGCTCAGCAGCGTCAGCAGCAGGCAGGCCGCCAGCAGCGCCGACAGAAAGGCTTTGTTCAGCTTCATGTTGCTTCCTCCTTATTCATTTACCACTATATGCAGCCTCATCACGAGGTCGTCAACAAAGGACAGGTCCGGCTGGTCCGCCAGCCGCCAGGCCAGGGGGCTCGTGCGGGCGGACAGGGCCTTCGCCTGCCCGATCGCCTCCTCGGCCCAGGCGGCAAGCGTCTCCCGCTCCCTTTCGTCCGCGGCGGGCCAGGCCCAACAGCAGGAGGCCCGCTAAAATGCCCCCGTCCAGGGCCGCCATGGCGGGCCAGCACCAGCCGCCGCTCCTCCTCCGTATAGGTCTGACTATAAAGGAAGAAGAGCAGATAGGCCAGGGCACGGAAAAAGCCCCCTGCCGCAAGGCCGGGGCTGATGGCAAAGGGGATCGTCAGCAGGAAGCAGGCGCAGAGCCCATAGAGGCAGAGGGGCGCGGGGCTGAGGGGCAGGGAAAGGGCCCCTTCCCGCCGGGCGGAGGCCGCCGGCAGCAGGGCGCAGACGGCCCCGCAGAGGCAGACGATAAAGGTATAATAGGCCCCGAAGAGCGGGGCCGCCGCCAGGAGGAGGAAGAGCAGCGGCGTATTGACCCGGGCGGCGCTCTTCGCTGCCCGAGGCTTCTTTTTGGCGCTCACGCTCTCACTCCCCTCTCTCAAAACTCAAGTCTCTGAACTCTGACCTCTGAACTCTGAACTCTTAATGTATAATGACCTCGAAGCCGTGGGCGGCAAGCTGCTCCCGCCGGGCCTGCATCAAGGCGTCGGAGGGGGGCTCCGCCACGAAGATCTTTTCCTTCTTCATGAGCCGCTGATGCTTGGAGACGCCCAGCTTGTGATAGGGCAAGAGCTGCACCAGCTCCACGCCCGGGCGGATCTTCTCCAGAAAGGCGGCGTAGCGCTCAAAATGCTCCTCAGACTCGTTGAACAGGGGGATCGTGGGGATGCGGATCTGCATTTTGCCCCCGTGGGCGGCGATCTTCTCCGCGTTCTCCAGGATCAGCTCGTTGGGCACGCCGATCACCTGCTTATGCAGGGCGGAGTCCATGCACTTGAGGTCATAGAGAAACAGGTCCGTATAGGGCAGGACCTTTTCGATGACCTCCCAGCGGACGAAGCCCGTGGTGTCCACCGCCGTGTGGATGCCGATGGCCTTGCAGCGTTTGAGCACCTCCAGGGTAAACTCCGGCTGGCAGAGACATTCGCCGCCGGAAATGGTCATGCCGCCGCCGGACTCGTCAAAGAAGGGCTTGTCCCGCTCCAGCCGGTGCATCACCTCGTCCACGGTCATGTCCTCGCCGCACATATAGAGGGCGTCGGCCTTGCAAACCCCGGCGCACTCCCCGCAGTCGTCACAGGCCGTCTTGTCCACCTCCGGGTATACGATGGGCTCCCCGGAGGCGCTTTTCGTGGGCTCCCCGGCCTTGATGGCCCCCTTGGGGCAGACGGCGAGGCACTTGCCGCACTTCTCCACCCCCAGGCAGCGCACGCTCATCCAGTTGAGCTCCGTGGGGAACTCCTGGCTCTCGGGGCTGTGGCACCAGGGACAGCGCAGGGGGCAGCCCTTCAGAAACACGGTGGTGCGGATGCCGGGCCCATCCTGCACGGAAAAACCCTGGATATCATAAATTTTACCTGTCAGCATAGCTTCTTCCTCCCGTTTCTGTACTCAAAAGGGAAAACGGATCGTCGCGGCCGGTCCGCGGACGGGCCGCGCAACGACAAGTTGTTTATGCCATTATAGCATGAGCCCATAGAAAAAGTCTATTGTCTCTCTCGATTTTTTGTGATATGATATAAATATCTTGAAATATTTAGAGGAGATGAGCGCAATGTTTGAGTTTGTTCCCATGACCGAGCGGATCAAGCGCGTGCGCGCCAAGCGCGACGTGTTTACCGGCGGCAAGTACATGAGCATCAATACCGAGCGTACCAAGATTTACACCGATTACTACAAAGCGCACGAGAACGAGTATCCCCTGCTCAAGCGCTCCGGCGCCCTGCTGGAATGGGCTCAGAAAAAGGAGTGCAACGTCTTTGACGACGATATTTTAGTGGGCACCCCCGGCCCCAAGGAGCGTATGCTCAGCCCCTACGTGGAGTGGAACTGCCGCTGGATCCCCGGCGTGGTGGACGCGCCCGACGACGTGTTCAAAAAGGCCTGGCAGTCCCACGACTCCATCCACATGAGCGACGAGGATCGGCAGATCTTCCGGGAGGCCTACGACTTCTGGAAGGACCGCACCATCGCCAAGATGGTGGAGGGCGCCTTGACGGATGACTTTTGGGACGCCAGCGGCAACGGCTGCTTCATCGGCTCCGGGCGGCGCGATCCCTTCTATCGCGGCGTGTCCGGCATGCCCCAGGGCCACTATATCGCCAATTTCCGCAAGGCCATCAACGTGGGCTTCGGCGAGGTCAAGCGCCAGGCCCAGGCGAAGCTGGACGCCATGAAGGGCCGCATCTACGGCGACGACGCCCAGAAGCACATCTTCTATTACGCCGTCATCCGCGTCTGCGACGCGGCCATGACCCTTTCCAAGCGCTACGCCGAGGCCTGCCGCGCAAAGGCGGAGGGCACCGCGGACGCCGCGCGCAAGGCGGAGCTGCTGAAAATGGCCGATTCTCTGGACTGGATCATGGAAAACCCCGCCCGCACCTACTGGGAGGGCCTCCAGGCAGCCATTTTCTATCAGATCATCCTCTCCACCGACGCCCAGCAGCACGGCCAGAGCATCGGCCGCATCGACGACTACACCGGCCACCTGCTGCAGAAGCAGCTGGACGAGGGCTCCATCACCATGGAGGAGGCCCAGGAGATGACGGACGCCTTCATCCTGCGCCTCAGCGACATCATCGTGCTGCCCGGCTTCTTCATCTCCAACGAGCATATCATCGAGCTGCAGGAGCAGGGGCAGAGCCTCTATTCCAACATCTATAATGGCCTGACCCCCACCGCGGGCATCAACCTGACCCTGGGCGGGCGCAACGCCGACGGCTCCGACGCCACCACCCCCGCCACCATCTGCTTCCTGCAGACCTACGGGCGCATGAAGTTCCCCGATCCCACGGTGGCCCTGCGCATCCACCCCGGCACGCCGGACGAGGTCTGGCGGCTGGGCATCGAGTCCTCCAAGGTCTCGGGCGGCATCCCCCAGCTGCAGAACGATGAGCTGATCATCCCCACCATGATGGACCTGGGCTTCTCCCTGGAGGACGCCTGCGATTACTCCATCGTGGGCTGCGTGGAGCCCGGCGGCACGGGCAACGAGTGGCCCGCCTGCGGCTGCACCGGCGCGGAGAGCATCTGGAACATGGTCACGGTGGTCCTCGTCACCATCAACGGCGGCGTGAATCCCATGACCGGGAAGATGGCCCTCCCCTGCAAGAAGCTCTACGAGTGCGAGAGCTTTGAGGAGTTCAAGGAGAACTTCAAGAACGAAATGCAGTACATCCTCGACTGGAACGTGTCCTACGCCAACACCTTCGAGCTGGTTTATGGCGAGTACTTCCCCTGCATCGCCGCCTCCACCCTCATGGACGGCTGCATCGAGAGCGGCAAGGACGTGCTGCGCGGCGGCGCGAAATACAACCGCATCGGCATGACCGCCTGCGGCACCGCCAACGTGGGCGACAGCCTCATGGCCATCAAGAAGCTCTGCTTCGACGACAAGACCGTTTCCACCCGCACCATGTTCGACGCGCTCCAGGCCAACTGGGAGGGCTATGAGGACCTGCGCCAGACCATCATCAACGAGGTCCCCCACTACGGCAACGACAACGACGAGGCCGACGAGCTGGCAAGCTGGGGCATCGGGCTCTTCGCGGACATCATGACCAACGCCACGGGCGCCCGCGGCCACTACTCCGGCGGCACCTTCACCATGACGGCCCACATCTACCAGGGCAAGATGACCCTCGCCACCCCAGACGGGCGCAAGAACGGCGAGCCCATTGCCGACGCCATCAGCCCCCGCCAGGGCTTTGACAAGCACGGCCCCACCGCTTACCTCCGCTCCGCCGCCAAGCTGCCCCACCGGGCGCTCACCAACGGCGACCAGCTCAATATCCGCTTCTCCCCCAACTCCGTCTCCGGCGACGTGGGGGCCATGAAGCTGCGCCAGCTTATCAGCACCTACTTCAAGCTGGGCGGCATGCAGGTGCAGTTCAACGTGGTCAGCACCGATTCCCTCCACGAGGCCCAGAAGGACCCCGACAGCTTCAAGGATCTGATCGTGCGCATCGCGGGCTTCTCCACCTATTTCGTCACGCTGGATAAGAACACCCAGGACGACTTCATCATGAGAACGGAGCAGAGCTTCTGATTTGTTCAGTACTCAGTATCAGAACTCAGGACTCAGGGCCCCCGGCTTTCGCCGGGGGCCTTTTTCCGTCCATCGTCACTGAGTACTGAGTCCTACCTATTGTTACTGAGTACTGAGTCCTAAGTACTGAGTACTGAAAATCCCTCTTGACAAATGAGGTCGATTGTTATAGACTATACGCAGAGGTCGATAATTATAAACCCAAAGGAGGAAGCGTGATGGATTATCATCGTCTTTGTGAGAGCGATTACCGTTTTTTGAGCCTGATCTGGGAGCATGAGCCCGTGAATTCCACGGAGCTGGTGCGGCTGTGCGCCGAAGAATTCGGCTGGAAGAAGTCTACCACCTACACCATGGTGAAAAAGCTCTCGGAAAAGGGGCTGATCGTGAACGAAAACGCCACGGTCCGGGCCCTTGTACCCCGGGAGGAAATTCAGCGCAAGGAAAGCCGCGTCTTCGTAGAGCAGACCTTTTCCGGCTCTCTGCCGGGCTTTTTGGTCTCCTTCTACGGCGGCAAGCGCATTTCCGACGCGGAAGCGGAGGAGCTGAAAAGGCTCATCGACGGGATGAAGGAGAAATGAGTCTATAGTCGATAGTCTATAGCTGTTGATAAGGAGGCAAGCTATGAACACCCTCTTTCGTACTATATTGAATATGTCCCTTTCCGGGGCCATTGTGATCGTCGCGGTGATGGCGGCGCGGCTGCTGCTGCGGCGAGCGCCGAAGAAGTGGAGTTATCTGCTGTGGTCCGCGGCGGCGTTCCGGCTGGTCTGCCCCGTCAGTCTGCGGTCCGAGTTCTCCCTGTTCCGGCTGCTGCCCGAGGCCGGGCGCGTGACGGCGGAGCGGGGCGGCTTCGTCTCCGCTTTGGAGGCCATTCCCTCCGCCCAGCGGATGGAGGCGGGCGTAGACGCGGCGCGGGAGGCGATCCTCTCCGCCCCCTCGGCAGGGGAGGCGGGACAGGCCGTTTCCCCCATAAGTGAGGCCGCCCGGAGCGCCCTTTCCGGCGGGCTGTCCAATGCGGCCCCGGCGGTTTCCGCCGCGCCCGCCGCTCCCCTGCCCGCCTCCGCGCCCATCGACTGGCTGACGGTGCTGGGCTGGGTGTGGCTGGGCGTCGCCGCCTGCCTGCTCCTCTTCGGCGCGGTGAATTACCTTTTGACGAAAAAGCGCCTCGCCGCCGCCATTCGGCTGGAAGGGCGGGTCTATCAGTCCGAGCTGGTATCCTCCCCCTTTATCTTAGGGCTGCTCCGGCCCCGGATCTATATTCCCTACGGGCTGGAAGGGGAGCGGCTGGACTATGCCTTGGCCCACGAAAAGCGGCACCTGCGCCGGGGCGACCCCTGGTTTAAGCTGCTGGCATGGCTGCTGCTCTGCCTGCACTGGTTCAATCCCCTGGTGTGGTTGGCCTTCTTCCTCATGGGCAGGGACATGGAAATGAGCTGCGACGAGGCGGTGCTGGCCTCGGGCGGGGACCTGCGGCAAGGCTACAGCCAGACGCTGCTTTCCTTCGCCGTAAAGCAGGGCTTCCCCCGGCCCAATCCCCTCTGCTTCGGGGAAACGGGCGTGAAAAGCCGCATCCGCAACGCCCTGCGCTGGAAGCAGGCCGGGGGCTGGATCAGCCTCGGGGCCCTGGTCCTCTGCCTTCTCCTGATTGCGGGCTGCGCCCTGAATCCTCCCGAGGCGCTGAAAAAGAAGCTGACCACGGAGGAGCTGCTGAGCCTGGCGGAGAAAGGGGACGCGCTGGCCTTTGAGGACTTTTCCGCCTACGCGCCCAGTGAATTCGGGGAGCAGCACCTCATCTTCCTGCTGGAAAACAATCACTACGTTCTGGACGTGACGGGGCCGGACTACACGGGGCCGGAGGGGCCGGGGCAGTTCCGCCTTTCCTATCAGTTCCGCCCGCTCTTTGCCGATTCGGATGATACGCGCGTCAAGTTCCTTGGGGATTATTACGACGTGATCGACCTGCGGGACCCCGGTCTGCGGGACTTCCTCGCCGCGCACGATCCCACGCTCCCCCTCTCCCTCAACGTGGACGGGACCCTGGGCCTGCTCCGCTGGGGCATGACGGAGGAGGACGCACTGGCCCTGGGAATGGGGCTCGAACAAGTCCCGGACCGCGGGAACCTTTACTATAGCAGCTATGAGCTGGACGGTGTAGAGATTTTGGGCCAGGAAGCGAAGCTGCGCCTAAGCTTTGCCCGCTACGGGCTGGAGGGCGGCGTACATCTGGACGCCGCTGCGGTACCCCGGCTCCAGAGCATGGAAATCATTCTGAATACCGACCTGGATCTGACGGAGGAATTGAACGGCCTTTGGGGTGAACAGGAGCGGTATAAAGTGGACGAAACCGGCGTGGACTACAACGCGGAGGGACAGCCCATACCGCGCTTTCTCTCCCAGGAGCTGCCGAAGGAGCACTGGTACTGGCACAGTACGGAAACGGCAACGGAGCTGATGGACGCGGCAGCCCTGGGCCGCCTCTATCCGGACCTGTCATCGGAAGATCTCATGCAAGCCTGCTGCACCATCTTTGCCTGGTCAGCCAGCCAAGCCTGGGACACTGACACAAGCGGTGATCCGGTGTACACGATCTCCACCAACGGGCATGGGCTCCTCCTGGCCAAGCTGCTGAAAGAGACGCCCGCGCCGAGAGCAGAGAGCGCCGAGCCCCTCTCCCTCAACACGGACGGGACCCTGGGCCTGCTCCGCTGGGGCATGACGCCCGACGAGGCAGCCAAAGCGGACGCCCGCATCTTCTTTGACAGCGGGACGGGCGGCGAGCTCTTTGAAACGTGGACACAGAACGAACTGAGCCTCTTCGGGGAAAAGATGTGCGCAAATTATCTCTTTGTGACGCATGAGGGAAATACCTTTCTGGACGCGATGGAGCTCTGCTTCACGGGTCCCTTTGATAAGGCGGCGGTCGTTTCGCAGTTAGAGGGTCTGTGGGGGCCGCGCATCGACCACTATACTTCCCTGAGTGGGCAGGAGATTCCCGCGCCGGAGGAAAACTGGTGGTGGGAACTGGAGGACGGCGTAAGGGCACAGTTCGCCGTTTCGGACGGTCTGCCCGCCCTCTGCATTGACGCAACGGCGCTGAATGCCCGGGCGGGACGCTATGGAGAGCTGACGGGGCGCGAAAGGGCGCTGGACTATTCCGAAGAGCAGTTGGAGCGCATCAACGAGGAGCTGGCCCCCTGTATCTACGACGAAAACGGAAACGTCGTTTCCGCCTCCCCCGTGAGCTGCTTCTTCACCTCCTTCTATGAGGACGTGCGGGACCTGGATTTAGAGCAATTTCTGCGGTATTTCCCCATAAGCGAGGAGGTCACGGAGCCGGAGGAGCTGGCTGCTGTGGCGGCCATGGAGGAGGAGCGCTTCGGCACGGCCCTGGGCGGGCCCACCCACCGCGTCCGGGTGGCGGACGTGGACGAGGTGCTGCTGG
>CAMVOG010000089.1 GCA_947169005.1 uncultured Clostridia bacterium
GCGCGGCAATGAGATGACGGACGTGCTCATGGAGTTCCCGGAGCTGCAGGACCCCCGCACCGGCGAATCGCTGATGAAGCGCACGGTCCTTATCGCCAATACCTCCGATATGCCCGTGGCGGCCCGCGAGGCCTCCATCTATACGGGCATCACCATCGCGGAGTATTACCGGGATATGGGCTACGACGTGGCCATCATCGCGGACTCCACCTCCCGCTGGGCCGAGGCCCTGCGCGAGATGTCCGGCCGCCTGGAGGAAATGCCCGGTGAGGAGGGCTATCCCGCCTACCTGGCCTCCCGCCTGTCCCAGTTCTATGAGCGGGCCGGTTGCGTGGACTGCCTCTGCGCCAATGAGGAGCGCAAGGGCTCCCTCACGGCCATCGGCGCCGTTTCCCCTCCGGGCGGCGATACCTCCGAGCCCGTCTCTCAGGCCACCCTGCGTATCGTCAAGGTCTTCTGGGGTCTGGACGCCGGCCTGGCCCACGCCCGTCACTTCCCGGCCATCAACTGGCTGAACAGCTACTCCCTGTATGTGGACAGCCTGCGCCCCTGGTACGATAAAAACCTGGGCAAGAGCTATATGGAAAACCGCGACAAGGCCACCGCCATGCTCAAGGAGGAGGCCGAGCTCCAGGAGATCGTCAAGCTGGTTGGCCAGGATTCCCTGTCCCCGGCGGACCGCCTCACCCTGGAGACCACAAAGATGATCCGCGAGGACTTCCTGCAGCAGAACGCCTTTGTGGATATCGACAACTTCTCCGATTATCACCGCCAGGCTCTGATGCTGGAGCTTATGCTGCGCTATGACGAGCTTTGCCGCAAGGCCCTTGCCGAGGGAGCGGACCTCAATAAGCTCATTCGTATCGAGGTCAAGGAGCGCATTGCCCGCGCCAAGACCGTGCCGATGGACGAGTACGAGGCGGCCTATGCCGCCATCGGGAAGGATATGGCCGCGCAGATCGCGGAGATCACGGCGGGAGGTGCTGAGGCTTGATTAAGGAATACAAGACCATACGGGAGATCAACGGCCCTCTGATGATCATCAACAACGTGGAGGGCGTCACCTACGACGAGCTGGCGGAGATCGAGCTGCCCAACGGCGAGAAGCGCCGCTGCAAGGTGCTGGAGGTCAACGGCGACAAGGCCGTGGTCCAGCTCTTTGAAAGCTCCACGGGCATCAACCTGGCGGAGAGCAAGGTCCGTCTTCGACGGCATGGGCAACCCCATCGACGGGGGGCCCGAGATCCTGCCCGAAAAGTATCTGGATATCAACGGCCTGCCCATGAATCCGGCGGCCCGCGACTATCCCTCCGAGTTTATCGAGACGGGCATTTCCGCCATCGACGGGCTGAACACCCTGGTCCGCGGGCAGAAGCTGCCCATCTTCTCCGGCTCCGGCCTGCCCCACGCCAACCTGGCCGCGCAGATCGCCCGACAGGCCCGCGTGCTGGGCACGGATTCTCCCTTCGCCGTGGTCTTCGCCGCGGTGGGCATCACCTTTGAGGAATCCGAGTACTTCGTGCAGGAGTTCAAGCGCACCGGCGCCATCGACAGGACCGTGCTGTTTACGAATCTGGCCAACGACCCGGCGGTGGAGCGTATCGCCACCCCCCGCATGGCGCTGACGGCGGCGGAGTACCTGGCCTTCGAGAAGGGCATGCACGTCCTCGTCATCATTACGGACATCACCAACTATGCCGAGGCTCTGCGTGAGATCTCCGCCGCCCGCAAGGAGGTCCCCGGCCGCCGCGGCTATCCCGGCTATCTTTATACGGACTTTGCCACCATGTATGAGCGGGCGGGCCGCCGCATCGGTCACGAGGGCTCCATCACCATGATCCCCATTCTGACCATGCCCGAGGACGATATCACCCACCCCATCCCGGACCTGACGGGCTATATCACCGAGGGGCAGATCATCCTCTCCCGTGACCTCTATCTGAAAAACGTCCTGCCGCCCATCGACGTATCCTCCTCTCTGTCCCGTCTGAAGGACAAGGGTATCGGCGAGGGGAAGACCCGCGAGGACCATGCCGGCACCATGAACCAGCTTTTTGCCGCCTATTCCGCCGGCAAGGACGCCCGCGAGCTCATGACCATCCTGGGCGAGGCCGCCCTTTCGGATGTGGATAAGCTCTATGCCAAGTTCGCCGAGGCCTTTGAGGAGGAATACATCGGCCAGGGCCAGAGCACCAGCCGCACCATCGAGGAGACCCTCACCATCGGCTGGAAGCTCCTTTCCATCCTGCCCCGCAGCGAGCTGAAGCGTATCAAGGTGGAGTATATCGACAAGTATCTGCCGAAGGAGTAAGAGAACAGGGAACAGGGAACAGGGAACAGGCAGCAGAATGGCTCTGATCTCTGAACTCTGAACTATCAAGGGGAGGCACCGCAATGCCTGCAAGCAATATAAAACCCACGAGAATGGAGCTCAACCGCACCAAGGCCCGCTTGAAGACCGCCACCCGCGGCCACAAGCTGCTGAAGGATAAGCGGGATGAGCTGATGCGCCAGTTTTTAGCCATCATCAAGCAGAACCAGGAGCTTCGCCAGAAGGTGGAGAAGGATCTGGCCGAGGCCATGTCCGCCATGTCCGCCGCCTCCGCCGTCATGAGCCCGGAGATGCTGGAGCAGGCCCTGCTCTATCCCAAGCAGAGCGTGGAGGTGGGGCTGGAGCTGAAAAACGTCATGAGCGTGGAGGTCCCGGTCTACGAGTTCCGCACGAAGAGTGAGGACCCGGGGCAGATCTTTCCCTATGGCTATGCCATGACCTCCGGCGAGCTGGACGACGCGGTTGGCCTTTTCTCCGAGACGCTGCGGGATATGCTGGAGCTGGCCAGGGTGGAAAAAACCATGCAGCTCCTGGCCCAGGAGATCGAGAAGACCCGCCGCCGTGTCAACGCCCTGGAGTATGTGATGATCCCCGATATGCAGGAGACCATCCGCTATATCACCATGAAGCTGGAGGAAAACGAGCGCGGCAACATCACCCGCCTCATGAAGGTGAAGGACACCATCCTCCAGGAGGCCCACGGCTACGAATAACGCGCGACGACGCGGATCGAGTGCGAAACGCGCTCGGTCCGCTTTTTTCAAGCGGCTGCCGCACGGAGCTGAGCCATGAGGAAAGGGGGGCGGGAGAAATGCCCGACAAGGGAAAACGGAGCCTTTGGCTGGCGGGCTTCTTCGCCGCCTTTATGTTCCTGCAATTCACGGTGCTGGCCCTGTGCAACCGAGCCGGGGAAGGCTGCCTCTCCGTAGAGGACCGTGAAGGCGTCTATTATCTGCTCCAGGTCTTTGTGATCCTGGGCTTTCTGGCCTATGCCGCCTCCAACCGCCTCGTCCGGGCGTCGCGGGCCGCCGTCGCCGTGCCGCTGGGGCTTTTTCTCGTCGGCGGGGCGATCCTGCTGGCGGCGGACAGAGGATCTCTCTTCTATCTGATCGCGGCCTACGGGACGGTTTTCTGCCTGGGCTCCGTGGGCGGCGCGGTCTATGAGCGCATGAGCGCGGCCACGGCCACGGGCGCAAGGACCGCCCGTGCCATGGGCCTCGGCTGTGCCGCCGCCACGGCGCTGCAATACCTCCTGCAGCTTCAATGGGGCGTCACGCCCCTGTTGCCCCTGTTCATGCTGGCGGCTCTCGTCCTGCTGGGCCTTGCCCTGCTGCGTCCCGACCCGGCAGGGGAGGGGACGCCCCCGGCCATTGAAAAGACCCCGGCCCGCCGCCTGGTATTCACGCTGTTGATCGCCGCGGCCCTGCTGCTCTTCAACGGCTTCTATAACGGTTACATCCATCATTTGCAGGTCCGATCGGGCTATACGGATTATAACGTCTATACCTGGCCCCGGCTTATGATGATCCCCGTTTATCTGCTCTTTGCCCTGATCGGAGACCGGCGGCAGGGGCGGCTGGTCCCCTTGACGGCCCTCTGCGTTGCCCTGGCCGCGCTGCTCAACTCCGTTCTGAGCGGAAGCTCGGGAGCTTATTGGCTGAATATGTGCCTGTTCTACTGCGCCGTCGCCTCCGCCGCGGCCTATTATAACCTCACCTTCTGGCGGCTGGCCCAGGGCACGCGGCGCCCGGTCCTCTGGGCCTCCGCCGGGCGGATCATGGACAGCGTCGTCGTCCTGCTGACCTATCTGCTGCGCGTCTCCACCCTGTCCTCGGCCCTGGTGCTGGCCCTGGACGTGGCGGGCCTCGTGCTGGTCCTGCTGCTGATGACCCTGGGCGGGGACCTCGACCTGGCGAAAAGGAAGGAGCGGGAGCCGGAAGCGCCGCCCCCGCCCAGAGAGGACCCGGTGGAGCTCCTCGCCGCCCGCTTCGCGCTCACCCCCGCGGAGCTGCGCCTCCTGCGGGAGCTCGTGGGGACGGAGGACAAGCAGGAGGCCATCGCCGCCCGCCTGGGCATGAGCGTGAACACCCTCCGCCACCACGTCACGGCAATCTACCGCAAGACCGGCGCAGAGACCCGGGCGGGCCTCGTCCGGCTTTGCTCGGAGAAGGAATAATTGTTCGGGCCGTCCTTCCGAAAGGAAGGAACGGCCCCATTTTCGCCCCTCGGCAGGTTCCTGCTATAGCCCTGCCAGGGGCTTTTCTGCTACTATTATGCTGTATTCTTGTATATTTGCCCCGGCAATCGTTCGCCGGGTGACAAACGGAGGGATCAGCATGAAAGCAAACGGAAAACGCTCCCTGGCCCTGCTTCTTGCTCTGCTGCTCTGCCTGGGCCTGCTGCCCGGCGGGGCCCTGGCGGGCGGCAGCGAGGATATGCCCCTGGAGCTGACGGTTTTTGACAACAACCGTCAGGCGGATTGGGGCGGCGGCGTCGCGGACGGCTATCTGGAGCTGGACGAGAGCGGCACCCTGCACTTTGACGTTTCGGCGGGGGCCAATCTCAGCGGCCCCGGCGAGATCAAGGGCGCCTGGCTGGTGGACGCCGCGACGCGGGCCGAGCGCTACGACCTGCTTGCCTGCGGCGGGGAAAATCAGTCCGCCGTGGAGAGCTGGGAGGACGAGAACGGCGATACCGTCCACTTCCTCAATCTCTATATCACCAACCTCACGATCACCGGCGCGGCGGTGGGGGACTACCGCCTCAAGGTCACGGTGGGCAGCGAGACCCTGTTCTCCGAGGAATATGCCGACGAGTATTACGCCACGGACGGTATGGCCCACGTGGTGGCCTTCGGCGCCTTCTCGGGCGGCCCGCGCATCACCACGAGCTACCTCACCCCTGCCACCCTGGGTGAAAGCTACAGCGCCAGGCTGGAGGCCACGCCCGAAAACGGCGGAGCCATCACCTGGAGCCTTGCCTCCGGCAGTCTGCCCGACGGGCTGACCCTCTCGGCGGATGGCTTGATCTCCGGCACCCCCACGGTGAAGGACAATTTCAATTTTACCGTGCGGGCCACGGAGGCGGGCGGCGGCAGCAGCGAGAAAAAGCTCTGGCTCACCGTCACCTATCCCCTGCCCAGGCTCCTCAACCCGGAGCTGACGAAGACTTACCGCCTGCCCGACGGGGCCGCGGGCGTGCCCTACAGCTTCCAGTGCCTGGCCGAGCCCGCCCTGGCAGGCGACGTGCTGCAGTGGCGCATCGAATACTACCATGACGAGAGCATGCGGGAAAAGCTGAGCTGGCTGACGATCGACGAGGCCACGGGTCTGCTTTCCGGCACGCCCACGGAGCCGGGTGAATTCTGCCTCACCCCCTACGTCTTCGAGCCGGGGACGGGGAACGGCACCGGCCCCAACGTGTACCTCACCGTCACCGGCGAGGTGCAGGACCCGCCGACCATCACCACGGAGAGCCTGCCCGCGGGCCGCTTGAACGAGCCCTATTCCGCCCTTCTCACGGCCACGCCCTTCACGGCGGGCAACGCCATCACCTGGAGCCTCGTTTCCGGCAGACTGCCCGAGGGGCTGACCCTTTCGTCGGACGGCACGATCTCCGGCACCCCCACGGCGGACAGCGCGGGGACGCGCCTCACGTTCCGCGCCAGTGAGACGGGCGGGACCTGGGCCGAGAAGACCTTTACCCTCGTGATCGTCCCCTCGGCGCTGAGTTCGACTGCGGAGCCGACGATGACGCTCTCCTACGTGGGGGAGCTGCTGCGCAGCGAAGGCTGGTTCACCGCCGTCCTGCATCTGAACCGCGTCCCCGTGGAGGGCGAGGAGCTCAGCGGGGCCCTGGAATACACGGACCGTGAGGGTGCGGCCCAGCGGAAGGAATACACCCTTTCCCGCTGGATGGAAAGCCCCTACGCCAGCGGCTATCTTCCGGAGGACCTGGCCCACGCGGACCGCTTCGTCTTCTATCTGGACGGTGAGGAATTTGCCGCCGCCCCCGTGAACGCGGACGTCGCCCCCACCCTGCGCCTCCGCTTCGAGGGAGAAACGGAACGCGGGCTGCACCTCAGCGTGTATAACGCGGCCGGCGAGACGATCCTCAGCCAGGGCCTCTACGGCGACCTGGAGCCCGTTACCCTGAAGAACCTGGCGCCGGGGACCTATACGGCGGAGCTCACGGGCTGGGTGACCAACTTCGGCACCCTGAGCTTCGGCTCCTGCGAAGCCGCGCTGCAAAGCGGCAGGCTCACCGAGGCCGGGCTCCGGGTAGTCAATCACGAATCCGCTTATATTTCGCCCTCCGTGACCATCAACGGGAGCTGGTGCTATTATTCCTGCGGCTGGTACGCCGACGAGGCCTGCACCCAGCTTCTCAGCACCGCGCGGGGCCGCGCCTTTCTGGATGACGACGAGGCCTGGTTCCTGGCCGAGCCCACGGGCTCCGGGTCCGTGGAGTACACGGCCTCGACGCCTCTGCGCGTGACCCGCGAGACGGCGTGGGATGTGGCGGTCCCGCTGAACCGCAAACCCATGATCTCCGTTTCCGTCACGGCAAGCCGGGAAAAGGCCGACGGCAGCGGCGGCTATGAGGACGGGGAGTACTTCGTCACCGTCGCCCGCCCCGGCGTGAACGGTTACGTGGATTCCCGCTGCGACTACGGCCCCGCCGGGGAGGTCTTCACGGCGGCGGACGTGACCGAGGGCACCGTGATCTCCGTTACGGGCCGCAACGCCTGGTACGTCAGTGAAGACCACGCCACGGTGAGCTGCACGGTCACGGCGGCGGATATCGCCGCAGGCGGCCTCACGAAGCATTTCGATATCCCGCTCACTGAGGGCCGCGTCTACGTGGATATGACCCACACGACGCCGGAGGGCACCGGGCCCTACAACGGCGGCGACCTCCGCTATCTGAACGTGACCGTCACGAAGGCGGACGGGACGGAGCTGGCCGTGCGCCGGGGCGTGAACGTCCTCACGATCCTGGAGCCGGAGAAGCTCGCCGTTGGCGAGACGCTGACTCTCTACGCCCGGAACGATCTCTATGCCTTCGGCCCGACCATGGACGGCAGCGTGTGCTTCGCCGTTGAGGCAGACGCCGAGGGCAAGAAGCTCGCCCGCGCCGGTCTGGAGCTTGTGGACCGCCGGATCTTCCGGCTGCGGCTGCGCCGCACCACCTCCGGCCCCATGAGCCTGCTGGTCTACCGGGGAGACGGGAGCCTGCTGGCAAAAAACGACACGCTTTTCGCGGGCAGCAACGCCTCCTCCACCAATCTCCTGCAGCCCCTGTACGGCCTTCTGCCGGATGAATATACCTTCGTGCTCACGGACAAGCGCTATCTCGACACTCTGGCCCCGGAGAGCTGGGACACGGCCGCCGAGGGGCTGGTCTTGCCCTACGGCGGCCACGTCTCGGCCGATCTGCGCCACGCCAACGGCGAGGCCACGATCACCCTCACGGATGCGGACGCGGCGCAGGAATTCAGCGGCATCAACACGGAGCTTTCCTCCGTCACGATGACCCGCGCCTCGGCGGGCCTCATCACCCTGGACGCCACGATCATCCCCAAGCCCAACTTCGCCTCCGAGGAGGGCGTGACCATCCTCGTGCTGACCAATCAGACGGGCGATGCCCACGGCTGGGGCGGCTTCGTGGGCACGAGGACCCTTTCGGTGAACGGCCATCCCATCGACATCAACCGCTGGGAGAGCGACTACGGCAGCGGCAAGATCGGCACCGACGGCACCATCCGCCTGAATCTGACGAAGGAGCAGGTGGAGGCTTTCGGCGGCTTCCCGCTGACCCTTTCCACCATCTTTACCGAGACGAATTTTGAAAGCGTCTCCTGCTCGGCCTATCTGATCTACCGGCAGGACGGCAGCCTGCGTACCGAGCTGGTGGGGAGCTACGCCGCCCTCACCGGCGGCATCCGCCTCGAAGCGCCCGAGGCCACGGCGGACGGGGTCTTTACCCTATGGGGCCAGGGCATGCCCTGCACGAAGAACATCCAGGGCTACGCCGCCGATATGCAGATGGACTACAACGTGACCATCCTGGCGGACGGCGTTCCCGTGGCGCAGACGAAAACGAACGGCGTAAAGGGCTACTTCAAGGCTCAGATCGTGCTGGACGCGGCCCACATGGATGAGTTGCAGGATGTGGAGATGATCTCC
>CAMVOG010000090.1 GCA_947169005.1 uncultured Clostridia bacterium
TTCTCCTCCTGGCTGTACCGGATCACGGCCAATCTCTGCCTGGATCAGCTTCGCAGCCGGAAAAAGCAAAAGGCCGCCTCCCTGGTCTACCTGGACGACGAGGAGGCGGAGCAGGAGCTGCAGCTTCCGGACCTGCGCTATGAGCCGGAGGCGGAGACCGAGCGGCGGGAGCTGCGCCGGGCCATCGACGGGGCTTTGGAAAAGCTGCCTGCGCAGAGCCGCTCCATTCTCCTTCTGCGGGAAGCCTCGGGCCTCAGCTACAGCGAGATCGGTGAAACCCTGGGATTGGAGGAAGGGACCGTGAAATCGCGGCTCTTCCGGGCCAGGGCAAAGCTCGCAAAGATCTTGCGGGATGAGGGAACTTTTTTTGAGAAATGACCGTCTAAGAGGCAGAACAAAACAGAAAGGAGAGTGGATCGGCGTGGCAGAGCATGAAAAGTGGTTGGAGCTTATCAGTGCTTCCCTGGACGGAGAGCTAAAGGACGCCGACCGCGCTGCTTTGGAGGAGCACCTGGCCTCCTGCCCGGAGTGCAGGCGCGTATATGAGGCCTTTCAGGCCATCGGGGAAAACTTCCCCGCGGAAACCGAGCCCCCCGCCAATTTCACGGAGGGCACCATGTATCTGATCCGGCAGGAGGCTGCGCGGCCTACCGGCTGGAAGCGCTTTTTCGGCAATTACGGGCGCTGGACCGGTGTGGCTGCCGCCGCGGTGGTCCTGCTGCTGGGCTTCGGGGCCATTCGCTCCGGGCTTTTGAAGGCGCCGACGGCAAATGAGTCAGCCATGAGCGGCGCGGGCGCCCCGTCGGCAAGCACAGCCGCCGAGGCCGGGGCCACGGAAACGCCCCAGGCAGTCGAGAGCACCACGCTGACCATGGACTTTGCGGAAGAGGAAAGCGCGGAAATGGAGGAGGACACGTTCAGCGTTTCCCTCCAGGCCGTGCCCCAGGAGAGCGGCTCGATCCCGGAATTGGAGGGTGAAGCCGAAACGTCCCAGATGGCGAGCGGCGCTGTTGCCAACGCGGCGGACGACGAAGGCAACCGGAACACCACCGGCCTGTCGGACGACGGCGTTGAGGCCGAGGAGGCCGCCCCCGAGGCGCCTTACGCGGTTTGGGAGGGGGCGGAAGAAGCCGAGCCGGAAGTGATGACCGAGGCGCCCGCGGAATCCGAAGAAATGCCCGCGGAATCCGCAGACCCGGAACCCAGCCCGGAGGAGGCGCCGCGCTCCGGCTCCGACGCTGCGGAGCCGACCCTTGTGCAAGGCTTCCAGACAGCCATTTCTCCCGGCACCCTGCTGGAGCGCTTCGGCGGGCAGGGCTGGTACGCCGTGGGCGTGCTGCAGACCCTTCCCGGCAACACGGAGGATCTGCAGGAGGAAAAAGACTTAGGGGCAGGCATCTACTCCCTCCCCCGGGAGAAAATGGACGTGCTGATCAGGGCGGCAGCCTTTGACACCATGATTTTTGATGAAGACGCCGCGGAACGCGGCCTCGTGATCGTGTTATCGGAAGGAGAATGAATATGGCAGAGAAAATGACTCCCGAGATCGCGGCCTATCGGCTGTTTGAGCAGGGCTACGACTGCGCCCCCACGGTGCTGGCCAACTTTGCGGAGGACCTGGATCTGGAGGAAGAAACGGCCTTGAAAATCGCCTCCGGCTTCGGCGGCGGCGTATCGGGCATGGGCAGTGTTTGCGGCTGTGTGACCGGGGCTTTGATGGCCCTGGGCATGAAGACCGGCTGGTGCGAGCCCGGCGACGAGATCGGGCGCAAGGAAATGGGCGCCAAGGGGGCGGAGTTCATCCGCCGCTTCAAGGAGCGCTGCGGCGCCGTGAAGTGCCGGGAGCTGCTGGGGCTGGACGTTTCCGACCCGGAGCAGGCGGCGCAGGTCATGGAGCAGGGGCTGATCCAGGCCCGCTGTCCCCATTTTGTGACGGCGGCCTGCGAGATCCTGGAGGACATGCTGGAGGAATAAGCCGTTTTCTTCTTTAGACGTGCATAAGAAAAGGACAGCTTTCGGGCTGTCCTTTTCTTATGCACATCTGCAAAATTCGGGCCGGGACGTAAGTCCCGGCCCGAATTGGATTATGCGGTTTTGCTTTTCAGTAAGAGCTTACTTGCCGAACTCGGCCACGCGGACCAGCAGGGCGGCCCACTGAGCGTGGGTGCCGGTGCCGGCGGGCTGGAGGACGGTATCGGACATGCCCTTCACCAGGCCGGCGTTGACGGCCCAAGCCATCTCCTCGGCGGCCCAGGAAGCGACCTGAGCGGCGTCGGTGTAGGCGGAAAGGTCAGCTCTGCCGGTCACGTCAAGGCCCTTGAAGGCAGCGTAGCGATACAGGAAGCAGACGAGCTCCTGGCGGCTGACGCTCTGATCAGGCTTGAAGGTGCCGTCGCCGTAGCCCTTGGCGATACCGTTCTCGGTAGCCCAGATCACGGCCTTGTAGCTGAAGTTATCCTCGGCCACATCGTTGAAGGCCATCTCACCGGTGACCTCGGGAGCGCCGGCCAGGGCATAGAGGGTGGTGACGATCATGCCGCGGGTGGTCTGCTCGTCGCCCTTGAACTCAGCGGTATCAAAGCCATCCAGCCGGCCCAGAGGCTTCAGCTGAGCAACCTCGTCGATGTACCAGGCGTCGGCCGGGATATCGGAGAAGGGCCGCCAGAAGGCATAAACGGTGGTATCCTTGCTCAGGGCGATCTTGTCGACCTTATTGGTCAGCTCAGCCTCGGTGAACCAGCCGTAGAAGGTCTTGCCCTCACAGGTGGGAACAAAGGAGGCAAGGAAGACTTCCTGATTGGCGTTGGCGGTGACAGCCTCGATGGCGCTGCCGCCGTTGGTCTCAAAGCTCAGAGTGTAGGTGGTGGGTCTGCTGGGGATCACGGGGGTCACGGGAGTCACAGGGGGCTCGACGGGGCCGGCGGTCAGCGTCTCAATCTCGCCGCAGCGAGAGCAGGTGCGGACCATGGAGCCGTCAGCCTGCTCCCTCCACACGCCCCAGTCATGGCCCAGAGCGGGGATAACGGTATCGGCCTCAACGATCTCAGTGGTGCCTTCGATATCGGCATAGAGCTTGCCGGTCTCGGTATCGACGTAATACTCGACGTTGCCGGGCTCGGTGCAGGTGGCGGGCTTGGCCTCCACCTTGCTCAAGCCGGTGGGAACGGTCTCGGTCTCGCCGCAGCGAGAGCAGGTGTGGGTCTTGGTCTCGTCGCCGTTATCGACCCACTCGCCCCAATCGTGGCCCAGGGCCTCGATGGTCTTGGTCTCGCGGCTGATCTCAGCGCCGCAGACGGTGCAGTAGACGACCTCGTCATAGGAGCCGGCCTCGGTGCAGGTGGCGGGAACCTCGTTCTCCTTTACGGCCTCGCCGGGAGTGTGCGCCGCGGGAATCACGGTGCTTTCCAGGGTGATCTCAGCGGTACCGGCAGCGTCGCTGAACAGCTTGCCGCAAGAAGAGCACTTGTAATACTCAACGTTACCGTCCTCGGTGCAGGTGGCAGCCTTCGCTTCAACCTTCTCCATGGTATGGACGTGATCCAGCTGAGGAATCGTTTTGGTCTCACGGCTGATCTCAGCGTTGCAGACGGTGCAATAGACGACCTCGTCATAGCTGCCCGCAGCTTCGGTAGTAGCCGGGACCTCATTCTCTCTCACAGGCGTGCCGGGAGTGTGACCCTTAGCGGGGATCTCAACGGGAGCGGTGATCTCATTCTTGCCCTCGGCGTCGCTGAACATCGTGTTGCAGACGGAGCAGGTATAATAAGCCTCGGTGCCGGCATTGGTGCAGTCAGCCGGGACTTCCTCGGTCTTCACGAGGGTGTGGCCCTTGGCAGGGATCACAGTGTCGGCCTCAGTGATCTCGATGGTGCACTCCGCGTCGCTGTAGAACTTGCCCTCCAGGGTCCAGTACTCGATGTTACCGGCCTCGGTGCAGGTGGCGGGCTTCGCCTCGTGATGCTCGGGAGTGGGAGCGGGAGGCAGCTCGCCGCCCTTGACGGTGATGGTGGCGTTCAGCTCAATGTCGCTCTCCATATCGTTTTCCAGGCTGGTGATCTGCGCGATATTCACTTTAACGTTATAGGTTCCAGCGGCGGTATCCTTCGGGACCTTATAAGTCGCGGTCCACACAGCGGCGCCGGACTCGATTTCCGTTCCGATGAAAGCGGTGTCCATCCAGACCACCTTCTGATCGGCGACACTAACGCTGATCAGGCCGGCATAACCATTGGTTTCCTTGTCGTTGGGAGTGAAACCGACCAGCTCCAGAGGAGCGTCAGCTTCCCAGGTGCATTCCAGGCCATAGTAGAAATCACCGTGGGAAGTAATGATCGGAACTTCGATCGTGACATCCTCGTCTGCCAGTTCAACCGTCTTGCCCTGCAGGGTGAAGTCTGCGGGAGCCGCGAATGAGCTGATTGCAAGCAGACTCACAAGCATGACAGCAACCAGCAAAATCGATACTGCTTTTTTCATAGTTTAATCCTCCGATAAATAATGTTGCTTAAAGCATAATTGCGAACAAATACAGAGCGCTATCAGTCAAGGGCCTTATACATTCTATGATCGGGAGACAGGCAAGCACGCGCGATCCGCATAACGTCTGCAGATGTGACCGTGCCGTTCCCGTCGATATCCGCACGCAGGATCTGCTCAGCGGTCAGAGCCTTATACATTCTATGATCAGCAGACAGGCAAGAACGGGCAGCAAGCATAGCGTCGGCAGAGGTAAGCTTCCCGTCTCCGTTCACGTCGCCGCGCACACCGGCGGGTTCATCACCCTTCACGGTGACCTTACCGGCGGTGACGGCGAAATCGACGTCGGCAAACTCCAGCACAAGATCGTCACCGGAACCGGTCTCGTTGGTGACGACGGCGGGCTTGTCGTTCTCGTCAAACTTGACGCTGACGGCAACATCGCCGGCGGCGACGCCCTCCTTAACCTTGAACGTCAGGGTGGCGAAAACGCCGTCAAAGGCGTAACCGTAGGGGGCGCTGGTGTAGGTGTACATCCAGTTGAGGCCAACGACCTTGCCGGACTCCGTAACAGGCAGATACCAGCAGTTGTCCTTGTTCCAGGCAACGTCGTCGCCGAAAACGGGATCGGCAGCGGCGCGGCAGGCCGCGATGTAATCGTCCACGTTCTCATAAGTGGCCTGGTTGGGCAGCTCAACCGTGGCGGGGACCAGCTCCAGCTTGCTCTCATCATAATCGAGCAGGAGCTTCATAAGGGTAATGCCGGGGTTGTTCTTCAGGGAAATCGTCACCTTAACCGTCTCGCCGGCCTTGGCTTCGACACTGGCGACCTCAATGGTGGGATCGCCGGCAGCCAATGCAGCGGGAAGGAGACTGAGGCAGAGCAGGACCGCAAGGATCGCCGCAAAGCCACGCCGGAGCAGCTTCTTCTTCATGCTTTTCTCACTGACCTTTCTGTAAAAAATCTTACGGTATCCTCGATGGCCGTATGCCGATGAAGCATATGCCAAAGCCCGCAGGAAGCCTTGGCATAGACTTCATAGGTTGCTTCATTATATCTCATGCGCCGCAATTATTCAAGACCCAAAGGTTACTTTTTAAGGAAAAATACTCCTTTCGGATAAGAAAACGGGAGTGCCCGCCCTATCGGAAGGCTATCCTTCTGTGCCCCCGTCTGTAACGGGGATTCCCTTTACAGAGTTATTCATCAGCGCAGCGTCGTCGCTTTGTAAGGCCCAATCTCTTTACACCCTGCCGCTTTTCGCTTCTCACGCCTCCTCGTCCAGGGCTTCCAGCAGAAAGCTCACGGGGCGGAAGCCGTCATTGCAGGAGAGCATGGCGGAGCGGGGATTTTTCATCCAGCCGTCATAAAAATCCTCGCCGCCGTGGGACAGGGCCAGCACAAAGGGCGAAAGCGTGTCCCAGGCGCTGGAGCAGAAGCCCTCTGGCCGCTGCCAACCCTGGGCGATGAAGCTCTGGCCCAGGCGCATATCGCAGGCGTGCTCGATGGGATTTTCGTAGCGCTCGATGAGATCGTCATAGCGGGCAAGGCGCATAACGGTGATACGTACTTTTTTCATTTTCATCCTCCTACTCCGTCAGCAGGCGCCAGCTTCCGTCCGGCATCACGTTCAGCGCGCCGCGAAGCTGCTCGACGATCTCCCCGTCGGGCAGGCGGCGCACCACGACCTCCTCCCGATAGTCCGGGTCCTCGTACCAGCGGCTGAAATAAAGCCTCTCCCCTTCCCGGAAGCAGAAGCTCTCGGCGGGATGGATGGCGAAGTCCGCCCGCTCCGGCCAAAGGAGCTGAAAGCGCTCCCCCGCCTGCCGGGTGAGGCAGAGGGGGGCCAGGTGGGGCATGAGGTTATAGCAGTCCTCCACCGCCGCCCGGGGAAGGGTGACGAGGGGCGTGACCTTGCCGGGGCCGTCCTCATAGCGCAGGAGGCGCAGCTCTCCGGCGGGGAAATCCGCCAGCAGGAGCACGGCGCCCTCGTCCCAGACGGGCTGCCCGAAATACTGCCCCGCCCGGGCCTTGATAGGCTCCGCCACCCGGCCGTCCGGCCAATGGACCAGGATCAGGCGATTTTGGCGGATGCGGTGTCCGTCCCGGTAAAGCTCCTCGGCCTCGTAAAGGTCCCCGGAGGTGTAGTCCGTGCCCCAAAGCCACTCCCGGCTGCCCGGGAGCGGGGCCAGATAAGAGATCCCGCCGGTGTCGATTCGTTGGAGCATGGCGTCTCTCCCCTTTCTCTTTTGTCGTCTATGGACAGTATAGACGAAGCAGTGATGGAATGCAAGGAAAAGCCCGAAGACCCGCTTGTCATCACGGGTCTTCGGGCATACGCGGTATTATCGGCTTGTCTATCTCTTTTTATACAGGACCAGCTCAGGGTCGGCTCCGTCCTTTTCATATGTGGCAACCAGAAGGAAATCCATGTTGGCAAGGATACCGAAGCAGCGATCCCCGCCGAAGGCGGACGGAAGCTGATTGCCCAGGTAGGTCGCCCCGTCATCCAGAAATCGGACGGCGTTACCGTTAGGCAGACGATAGGGCAAATTGACATAGCTACCCACAAGGGCGTTGAGTCTTTCCACCTTCGGCAGGCCCTCGATCCCCAGGGCGTTGAACTCGTCCATAAGCTGCTTTTTCAGCTCGCCGAATTTCTCCCCGCCGCCAAGCTCCTCGTAACGCTTCCAATAGTCCAGCTTCGGCAGCAGCTCCTTCATGTAGGCGCGGGCCTGCTCCTCCGTGACCTGCCCGCTGACCATGTGACCGACGCAGACATCAATCAGATCGTCCATATCGCTGTAGGTATACTCGCCGTCGGCGTAGCACCATTTGCAATAGTTTTCGTTGAAGCTGCCGTCCTTTTCCCGGCTGATTATAGAGTCCTCCAGCGGCATACCGCAGCATTGGCAGATCAGCGGCCGCGGCGCGCCCAACAAGGTATTGATCGACACCTCAAAAAACGCCGAGAGCAGCTTAAGCGTCTCCGTATTTGGCACCGTCTCCCCCGTTTCCCAGCGGGACACGGCCTGTCGGGTGACGAAGACCTTCTCCGCCAGTTGGTCCTGGGAAAGACCCCTTTTTGTTCTGAGCTCCAGAATAACGTCTTTCGTATCCACGATACGCACCTCCATTCGCGGGAATTGTAGCACAGTATGGTAAAAAAAGCACGCAACGGGCTGTTGCCCCCAGTCCCGCGGCAGGCCGCCTCCTGCTCCCGGCGGCTTGTGCGGAGACCTCCGCACGGGCCTCAAGCCCGGCAGGCAGTCACGGCTCCCGCAAGACCAGGTCCGTCTCCCCGGGATTCAGCCCGCGCTCGATGCGCAGCACCTTCGGATGATTCTTATATCGGGAGCCGCTGCGCTCAAAAACGGCGAAACCGATCTCCTCCAACAGTCTGATCTGACGGGAAAACATGGGCCGACCCCGAAAAGGCTTGTCGGCAGCCCGGCTGTAATTCTGCGTCCGGGCCAGCTCAATACAGTAATCGATCTGCTTTGTCGTCATGGCGTGCCTCCGAGTTATTGAATATTTCAATCAATTATATATCGTTTCAATTGGACTTTGCAATAGCATCGTGCTATTATGGAGACATCGAAACCATGATTGGAGGACAAAGCAATGGCAAAGACCTTGATCGCTTATTTTTCCCGGGCAGATGAAAACTATTTCGGCGGCGAGATGCGCTACGTGAAGGTGGGCAACACCGAGATCGTTTGCGGCATCATCAAGGAGCTGATTTCCGCCGATACCTTTAAAATTGAAATGAAGGAGCCTTACTCCCCCGTCTACATGACCTGCATCGAGGAGGCCAAGCGCGATCTGCGCGCCAAGGTCCGTCCCGCGCTGGTGAGCCTGCCGGAGTCCATCGACGGGTACGACACCGTCCTGCTGGCCTATCCCAACTACTGGGGCACCATGCCCATGGCGGTGTTCACCTTCCTGGAGGCGTTCGACTTTTCCGGCAAGACGATCCTGCCCCTCTGCACCAACGAGGGCAGCGGCATGGGCGGCAG
>CAMVOG010000091.1 GCA_947169005.1 uncultured Clostridia bacterium
GTTCTTCCCCTCGTTGGCGAAGAGGGGATAGGTCACGCCGTTCAGCTCAAAGGAGGCCCCGCCGATGCGGTTGGCGAAGCGGCCCGCCACGGCCCCCAGGAAGCGGTGGCCGTTGACATAATCCTCCAGGCTGTCGTAGCCCAGCACCACGTCCACGGGCCTTCCCGCCCGGTCCGGCACCGTGAGGGAGCGCAGAGCGGCCCCATAGCTCAGCACCTCCGCCGTGAGCGGCCCCTTTTTCAGCGTAAAGCAAAGGACCTCGCCGCCGTCGGGTAAGAATCCAAAGCTGCGATCCATAACAACAACTCCTTTGAAGTCATTCGGTAGTCGATAGGGAATCTTCAACTCCCCCGTCTCTGCCGCCGGAGGCGGCAATATCGCTGCTGTGCGAAGCACAGCAATATCGCTGCGGCGCAAAACGCCGCAATATCGCATTTGCCGCAGGCAAATATATCGCTGAAAACTGCCTCAAGCGATATTTGCGCTTTTGCGCAAGAGGGGCGGCCTTTGGCCGTCTGCGCCCGCAGGATGCCCCTGCTGCTTGCCGTAGAGCGGATTTGTCTATTTGTTCTGTTTAACGATCTTATAGACCGCGCTTATGAGCAAAACGACAAAGCAGATTCCGATGATGATGCCTTGGCATACGATGTCGTAGTGATTTCCTGCAATCTTCAGACCGGCAACAATCAGAGCTATAATACCTATTACGGCTGCTGCCGCAGAACAGTAGTTTAGGATTTTACCCATTTGGTCTTTCCTTTCGATAGTCTGCGATAACACGATCACCACTGCCTACAGCGCCCTGCGCAGGACTATGAGCTCTTCCGTTCGGGACTCCTCCGTAAAGCCGTGGTCCAGAAAGAGCCGGATCGCGGGATTGTCTATGGCAATATCGTCATACAGCACGGCAACGCTGCCGGCCTTCGCCGCGGCGCACAGTAGCTCCAGCGCCTCTCCGCCGTAGCCGTTTCTCCGGCAGGGGGAATAGACGATGACGTTTGCCTCGTGACGCTGCAGGGCGGCGTCATAGTGATAGGCGATCTCTCCGACAAAGTGGCCGCCTTCGTCCATCAGGTATCGGTAGAATCTCCGGCCCTCATGGTTTACGATCCAATGTTTATACCAGTCGGACCATTCTGCCTCGGGCCAGGGGATCGTTCCGCCCCAGGCATGGTTATAGGACATGGTTTCTTCATCGGCCAGGAGCCTCTGACGAAACCACAGGTCCTCATATTTTGGTTCATACAGGGTCAGCATGGCGTTTCTCCCATTCGTAAGCCTTGCGGCGTCGGTCTGACAGACCGGGATTTATAGGATTCACCGCTCATAGCGATAATAGCAGTACCCGTCCTGCTCGTCAATATACCTGAATCCGGCCTTTTCAAGAACGTGCCGGCTGCGGGTGTTTTTCGGGAGGGTATAGGCGTATACCGCGTCCATGCCCAGGCGCTCAAAGGCGTATGCCAGCGCCAGCCAGGCGATCCGCGTGCCGTAGCCCAGGCCCTTGACGGAATCGTTCTGCATATGGAAGCCGAACTCACATTCCTGCTTTTCAGCGTCGATGTTTTTGAGCTGAACGTGCCCGATTGTCCGCCCATCCAGCATGGCCACTAGCTCTAACCGGCCCGGGACCTGCTTGCGCTCATAAAAGCGGTCTGCGGCCTCCTCGCTGTACACATAGGGCTGGAATTGGCTTTCATCGGCGTACACGGCCGGGTCGCTTTCGTGCCCGCGGAAAAACTGATGGCACAGCTCCCGCGTCATGAAACGAAGGCTGATCTCCTCCATATCAGCCCTCACGATCCGTCCTCGCCCTTCGCTTCCCGCTTTTTCCTGCGCTGCTCGCGGTTGTTTTCCTCGGAGGCGAAGAGCTCCACCGCCGCGTCGGTCAGCGCGTCGGGCCAGACCCGGCCGCTTTTGGGCGCGCTGGCCCAGGGGCAGAGCGTTTCGTAGTCGTCGTCGAAAACGACGGAATAGGGGGGACCGCAGCGGTCGTTGACGGACATGTACAGATGCCGCCCCTCGCGCATGACGCTCCCGGCGTCGCTCTCGGTCATTTTCTTGTCGAGCCGGTCAAACAGCTCCTGCGTCAGTTCGTAGAGATTATAGGCCTGTACCCCGCCGTATTCGCCGAAAGTCCGCCCGCTGTCGGGGTCAAAGCCGGCCTTCCACCCCGGGCCCTTTTTGAAAAGCATGATGCCGTCCTCCTGTATGAATGTGCCTTCGTTCATTGAAAGCCCTGAGCCCTGAGCCCTGAGCCCTGTTACCTGAGCCCTGTTGCCTGAGCCCTGAGCCCTGCCCTCACATCCACTTCTTTTTTCTGAACCAGATCAGACACCCCGCCAGGATCAGCACCGCCAGGGCGAGGACCGCGGGGTAGGCCCAGGGGAAGTCCAGCTCGGGCATGTAGCGGAAGTTCATGCCGTACCAGCCCGTGATGAGGGTCAGCGGCATGAAGATGGCCGTTACCACCGTCAGCAGGGTCATGATCTTGTTCTGGCGGATGCTGAGCTGGGACTGCACCAGGTCCCGGAGCTGCACCACGTAGTCCCGGAGGGAGGTGACGGAGTCCTGCAGGCGCATGACCCGCTCGGTAAAGAGTCGGAAGTAGCGCAGGTTCTCGGCCTTGAAGAAGCCGTTTTCGTTCTCCTCCAGCTCCTGGCCCAGGTCGATGAGCTGCTCATAGTGGACCCGCAGATCCAGCAGCTCGCCCCGCACGTCGTTGAGCTCGGTGGGGATGGTCTCTAACTTTTCTTCCAGGATGCGGCGCTCGGTGCGGTCCAGCTCGTCCTCCATGCGCTCCAAAAGAGGCAGGTCCCCGGCGATGATCTCCTCCAGGAGATCGTACAGAACGCGCTCCATGCCGGGCAGCCGCCATTTTTTCCGGCGGCGCAGTTCCTCCACCAGTCCGGCGGCCCAGCCCTCCCCGTCGATGAGGATAAGGCCCTTTTCGTCCAGGGCGAAGGCGAAGCTGTGGCGCGGCCCGGAGATATTCGCCCGGTCCGGCACCGAGAAGGAGCCGGTGAGCGAATCAAAGTTGACGATGGCGCGGGTCTCCACCCGGTCCTCCGGCTCGGGCTCCATGTCGATGCCCAGGTCAAAGCGCTCCCCCTGCTCGCGCCATTCCTCCGGGCTCAGCAGGGCCACGTACTGGGCCCCGCCCAGGCTCCGCTCCTCGGCGGGGCAGGGGACAAGCGTATTTTCGATGCGGTAAAAGGTCATGGACTGACCTCCCTTGTCATATTTCAGCGGATGACCGCCGTGTCCGCGGGAAGGCCCGCGGCGTCCACCCTGCAGGTGTAAAGGCGCCCGTCGCCCTCGCCCTCCATGCCGTCCCCGAAGGTGGTGATGAAAAGACTGTCCAGCTTTTCGCCCCAGAAGCAGCAGGAGGTGACCCGCTCCGCCGGGACCGTGACGGTGGCCAGCACCTCGCCGGTCACGCCGTCCACTTGCTCCACGCGCCCGCCCCAGAGGGCGACCCAGAGATTGTCCTCCGCGTCGATGCAGAGCCCGTCGGGCAGGGCCTTGTCGGGCTTGTAGAGCAGCCTTTTTCCGGAGAGGGCCCCGGTGACAGGGTCGCAGTCGTAAACGTAAACGGCCACGTCCATGGAGTCCACGAAGAAAAAGCGTTTCTCGTCCCGGCTCCGGGCCAGGCCGTTGGCCAGCTTGGTGCCTGCCTCCATTTTGCGCAGCGCGCCGCCGGCGAAGCAGAACAGGTCCCCGTTGAAGCCGCGCTCCATGTCGTCGGACACGGTGCCGACCCAGAGCCGCCCGGCGGCGTCGGCCTTGGCGTCGTTGCAGCGCTGCCAGGGCTCCAGCTCCCCGGAGAGGTCCCGCAGCAGCGTCTTCTCGCCCTTCTCATAGAGCCAGAGGCCCTTTTCCAGGGCCAGCACGAAGCCCTCTCCCTCCCGGCAGGGGATCGCGGCGCCCAGCTTCTCCCCAAAGGAGGCCTCGCCCCGCTGCCCGTCGGGCAGGAGCCAGAAGAGCCGCCCCTCGGCAATGTCCACCCAGGACAGGCGGCCCGTCCGCCCATCGTAGAGGGGTCCCTCCGCCAGACGGTATTTTTCCGGTGAGAACAACTCGGCTTGGTAGTTTTTCATGTCAGGTCCTCCTTTTCGGATCAGGCAATAGGGCATCATGGGAAAACCGTATACGCTTCTATTTCTCTGCCCTTGGGGCGGTCTTGATCAGGCCCTCCAGGGTGCGGAAGAGGGTCTCGGGCTCCACGGGCTTGCTGAGGTGGGCGTTGAGGCCCGCCTGCATGCTGCGCTGCACGTCCTCGTCAAAGGCGTTGGCCGTAAGGGCGATGATGGGGACGGACTTGGCATCGGGCCGGTCCAGGGCCCGGATGGCCCGGGTGGCCTCCAGACCGTCCATTTCCGGCATGCGCATATCCATCAGCACCGCGTCGTAATAGCCCACGGGAGAGGCGCTGAACTTTTCCAGGGCAATGCGCCCGTTTTCCGCCAGCTCCGCCTCCATCTCCCGCATGGAGAGGACCATCATCATGATCTCGGCGTTCACGGGCATATCCTCCGCCAGCAGGACCCGGCGGCCCCGCAGATCGGCTGTCTCCCGGGCCAGGCGGGCGTTCTTCCTGCGGAAAGCCGCCCGGAACTCGCTGAGCACCGTGCCCGCGAAGAGGGGCTTGGAGGCGAAGGTGTCCACCCCGGCGGCAATGGCCTCCTCGGCCACGTCGTCCCAGTTATAGGCGGTGAGGATGATGATGGGGGTCTCGTTGCCCACGGCGGCCCGGATGGCCCGGGTGGCCTCCAGGCCGTCCATCTCGGGCATTTTCCAGTCCACCAGGATGAGATTGTAGGGCTCCTGCCGGGCGTGGCGGAGCTTCACCAGCTCCAGCCCCTCCGCGCCGGAGGCGGCGCTTTCGCAGCGGATGCCCACCTGCCCCAGCACCACCTGGGCGTGCTCGCAGGCGATGGGGTCGTCGTCGATGACGAGGACGCACATGTCCTCGGGACGGAGATCGCCGGCCTCGGCCTCGTCGCCCTGCCGATCGGAGATGGGCAGGGTGATGATCACGGTGAAGGTACTGCCCTTGCCCTTTTCGCTTTCCACGGCGATGGTGCCGTTCATCAGCTCCACGATGCTTTTGGTGATGGGCATGCCCAGCCCCGTGCTGCCGTATTGGCTGGTGGAGGAGGAGTCCTCCTGGCTGAAGGTTTCAAAGAGCCTGGGCAGGTATTCCTTGCTCATGCCGATGCCCGTGTCCCGGATGGTGAAGCGCAGGGTGGATTTGTCCTCAAAGCGGGCGGTTTCCTCCACCTCCAGGTCCACGCTGCCCCCGGCGGGGGTGAATTTCACGGCGTTGCCCAGGATATTGATGAGCACCTGCCGCAGCTTCATGTCGTCCCCGATATAGTATTCCTCGATGCGGCCCCGGGTGCGGCAGTCGTAGCGCAGGCCCTTGTCCCGGCACTGGCCGCCGATGATGGTGTTCACCTGCTCCAGCATGCGGCCGAAGGAGAATTCCTCGCTCTTGATGACCATGCGGCCCGATTCGATGCGGGACATATCCAGGATGTCGTTGATGATGCCCAGCAGGTGCCTGGCCGAGTCTCCGATCTTCTCCAGATGCTCCCGGGTGGTCGGGGAAATGGACGGGTCCGCCAGGGCGATGTTGTCCAGGCCGATGATGGCGTTCATGGGGGTGCGGATCTCGTGGCTCATGCTGGAGAGGAAGGCGGTCTTGGCCTTGTTGGCGGATTCGGCGGCAGTCAGCGCGTCCTGCAGGGCCTGCTTCTGAACCATGGTCTTGCGGGTCTCCGTGTCCACGTCCACGAAGCAGGCGCCGACGATGTGCACCAGATGGTCCGTCCGTTCCTCGGGATGGCGCACGCCCGCGAAGCGTACCTCCTCCCAGCTGTCCCGCCCGTGGCGGTGGACCACGTAGCGGAAGGCGATGACGCGCTGCTCCAGCAGCTGGGCCTTGACGTTTTCGGGCCGGATGAAGGCCAGGAATTCCTCACGGTATTCCTCGCGGATATTGGCCTCGGCATAGGCGGTGACGGAGGCCATATAGCGGAAATGCTCTCCCACGCGAAAGCCGTTCTCCACGTCGCTGTGGGCCTGGTAGCAGACGCCCTCGTCGCTGTCCAGATTCAAATAATAGACGCTCCAATAGTCTGAGGCCAGGGCGGTGATCAGCCGGGTCTGCTCCTCCTGCTGCTGCTTTTGGGCAAGAAGCTCCTCCTGCAGGCGGAGACGCTGCTCCATTTCCTCCTGCTTGACGCGGTTTTCCGCCTCCGCGGTCTCCTTTTCCAGGACGAGCTTCGCGTTGCGGCGCGTCTGCCGGATGATGAAGAGAAAGAGAAGGAGCATGACGAGAACGGTGAGAATGGACTGGATCACGCTCCGGCGGATGATGCCCTGGGAGATCGTGCTGACGCTGTCGCTGATCACGCTCTCGCGGATCAGATAGGTCAGCAGCCAGTCCGTGCCCTCCACGGGCACGTAACTGAGCGATTCCGGGACGCCGTTATAGGTAAAGCAAACCACGCCCTTTTCTCCCGCGGAGAAGTCCCGCACAAGGCCCTCATAGGAATAGCCCGGCTCGAACGCCGCCTGCCGCATGGCCTCCAGCAGGTTGTCCTCTACAGCGAGGCCGCCCAGAACGGTGTTGCTCAGAGCGATACCGTCGCTGGTATAAATGTTGCAGAAGGTCGCGCCGCCCTCCTGGGAATCCATGGAGACCCCGGCGAGCATTTCCCGCATATCGATCTGCATGAAGCAGGCGATCAGCTCCGTATCGGCAAAGTCGAGCTGCGTTGGCACGGCGATAATGACCCTTTTATCCGGGCTGTCCAGATTCTCCACCGAGATCTCGGGGCCCGTGAGGGCAGCGTAGTCAAAATGATACCGGTCGATTTCCGCCTGGGGGCCGGCGGAGGTGTAAATCAGGCCGTCGGAGCCCACAAAGGCAAAACGCTCCAGTCGAAACAGACGCTTGATCTTCACCTGGTAGGCCTGCAGATGCGCGCCGTCGCTCAGGTCCTCCTCCGTCATCAGATCCAGGGCCGTTTCTATGACGCTGATCTTATCCTGCATGTTTGCCGCCACGATCTGCTCCCGGCGCCCGGCCAGCTCGTCCAGATAGAGCAGGCTGACGGAGCGGACGGCCGCCGCCGTGTCCTTGCTCGCGGTGCGGCCCATCCACATGGTCCCGAGAACGAGGATCAGCACAAGGAGAACGCTCCCGATCACGGAGGCGAGAGTGTTTTTCTTTTTGTTTCCCACTTGATATGCCGCCTCTTTTCTGCATCTGATGCTCCCAAAATCAAGTATATTACGGCAAAAGAACCTTGTCAATCGAAAGAAAAACGGGAAGGCCATGGGAAATGACCTCGATCATTCCCCATGGCCCCAGCTTCTGCCCCCGTTACAGCCTCAGCTCATAGATCAGCTCCGGCCGCTCCTCGGGGGAGAGGCGGTTGCGGCGGGTGCCCCGGCCCGTGAGCCGCAGGCCCAGCCCTTCCGCCACCCGTATGGAGGCGGCGTTGGCCGCGTCACATTGGGCCAGAAAGCGGGTGAGACCCAGCCGCCGCCCAAAGTCCAGCAGAGCCCGGGCCGCCTCCGGGGCGCAGCCACGGCCCCAGCGGTCCCGCCGAAGGAGCCAGCTGAATTCCCCGCAGCCCTCCTCCGGGAAATAGAGGCCGATATTGCCGATGAGCACACCCTCCTCCAGAATGGCAAACTCCAGGAAGGCAGGGCTTTCCTTTTGCCATTCCGCCGCGGCGGAGCTCAGAAAGGCGGCGGTCTCCGCCGCGTCCTCATGGGGGAAAAACACCATGAGGCGGGCGTTTTCCGGGTCTGTGGCATAGGCGGCGACGGCCTCCAGGTCCCCGGGGCCCAGGGGCCGCAGCAGCAGCCGTTCCGTGCGCAGTACGTTTTCCATGATGCTTACAGCATGATGCCGTAGGCCACGGCGCGGACGCGGTGATGATGGGCCAGCTCCTCGTTGGGCATCATATTGTGCATGTAGGCGATGGAGAATTTGCCCACGGGGTCCGCCTCCACCCAGCTCCCGGCCCCGCCGGTCCAGCCGAAGCAGCCCAGGTGCCCGTTGTGGCCGTATTTCTGCGTCATCAGCGTGCGGAAGCCCAGGCCGTAGCCGTAGCCCGCCAGGTAGTCGTTGGTGAAGTCCTTCAACTGCGCCTCGCCCAGCTGATTGCTGTGCAGCATCTCCACGGTGCCCTCGCCCAGGTACTTGCGGCCCTTGTAGGTGCCGCCGTTGGCCAGCATCTGCATGAAGGCGGCGAAGTCGTTGGCGGACATGATGAGGTTGGGCCGGGCCCCCACGGGGGTGTCCTCGGGGTACATGCCGTCGTCAAAAAGGTCCGTGGCGGGCTCGAAGCGCCCCTCAGCGGTCTTGTGGTAGTTGGTCACTACCTTGTCCCGGTTGGCGG
>CAMVOG010000092.1 GCA_947169005.1 uncultured Clostridia bacterium
AGGTCCTCACAAAGCACCTCGTCCCCCACCAGAGGGCTGAGGCCCTCCAGGCGGAGCTTCCCCCGGGCCCGGCATTCCAGCAGGCCGGCGTCCGACTCCACATAGTAAAAGCCACTGAGAGCCTTGACCAGAATGCCCTTAACCATTGCCGCCTTCGTTCTCGCCCTCTCCGTTATCCAGGAAGGGGTCCTCGGGCTCCGGCTCCGTGGGCTCAACAGGCTCCGTCACCGGGGGCTCGACAGGTTCTTCGGGCTCCGTAGGCTCCGTGGGCGTGGTTTCGCCGCCCTGCTCCGGCTCCGTGGGCTGGGGCTCCTCCCCCTGCTCCGGCTCCGTGGGTGTGGTCTCGCCCCCCTGCTCCGGCTCTGTGGGCTGGGTCTCGCCCCCCTGCTCCGGCTCCGTGGGCTGGGGCTCCTCCCCCTGCTCCGGCTCCGTGGGCTCCGGCTCCTCCGGCTCTTCCGGCTCGGGAAGGGGACCGTTGGAAATGGTCAGATCCACCTTGGTATGCTGGGGGATCTCCTCATTGGGCTGAATGCTCTGGCGAATGACCGTGCCCGCCGGGGCGTCGTTATCCTCGCCGATGATGTTGCCGAGCGTGAGATTCAGCCCCTCCAGGATGGCCTGGGCATTGGTGGAGCTGCGGCCCAGCAGGTCCGGCATGGGGGCATACTGCAGCTCGGGTCCGCCGGAGACAACGATGGTCACGGTGTCCCCCTCCCGCAGCTCAGCCCCCGCATTGGGGCTGGTGCTGATGATATAGCCCTCCGTCACCATATCGGAGGTGACGGTCTCCACCTCGACCTCCAGGCCCAGGCGGCGCAGGGAAAGGAAGGCCTGGCGATACTCGGTGTTCAGAACGCCGGGCATCACAAGGGTGTTGCTGCCGCTGCTGACCGTCACCATCAGGTCCACCTTTTTGTCGCTTTTGATGACGGTGCGCCCCTCCGCGGGGCTCTGGCCGAAAATGGTCCCCTCGGAGACCAGGTCGTTGGTCTCATATTCGGGAATGATGTTGAAATGATCCGTATAGCCGCGATTCAGCATCACGTCGTCCAGCCGGGAGCCGATCAGCCCGGGCACGGACATGGTCTCCGGCGTGGTGAACATATCCCGCAGCCAGTAGGTCCAGATGAAATAGAACAGCGCCAGGATCGCCAGCAGCACCAGGAAGATGCCCGAAAGCGTGGATACCCGTCTGGCCCGCTGGCGGGAGCGGATATAATCCTCCCGGCTCATGTCCCCCCGGCGGGAAACGGGCGTAACGCCCCGGTCCCGGCCCTTGCGCTCCGGCAGCTCCGGCTCATAGGGCGCGGGGGGATTCACCGCTTCGATGATCTCTTTCTCGCTGTAATCGAAATTCATCTCCGGGTCCTTGCGAAAAGCCTCCAGGTCGTCATAGATCTCATCGGCGGACTGGTAGCGGGCGTTCAGATCCGGATTCATGGCCTTCATGGTGATGGCCTCCAGCCCGGCGGGGATCTCCGGATCGATCTCCCGGGGCATAAGCGGGATAGAGCTGATATGCTGAATGGCCACGGCCACGGCGCTGTCCCCCTCAAAGGGGAGGCGGCCCGTGAGCATTTCATACATGACGACGCCCAGGGAATAGAGGTCGGTGCGGGCGTCGATATGCCCGCCCTTGGCCTGCTCGGGGGAAATATAATGCACCGAGCCCAGGGTCTCATTCGTAAGGGTATCCTGCAGATTCGTCAGCCGGGCGATGCCGAAATCCGTCACCTTCACGCTGCTGTCCGCCAGGATCAGAATGTTGTGAGGCTTGATGTCCCGGTGGATGATGCCGCGGCTGTGGGCGTGGGAGAGGGCCTTGGCGATCTGGGCGGAAAAGTGCAGGACCTCCTTCCAGGTGAGCTTGCCCCGCCGCAGCATATACTGCTTGAGGGTAATGCCCTCGATGAGCTCCATGACGATGTATTCCACCTCGCTGGAGCGGCTGACATCGTAAACGGCGACGATATTGGGATGGGAGAGCATGGCGACGGCCTGGCTCTCCGTATGGAAACGGCGAAGGAAATCCTCATCCAGCGCCAGCTCGTCCTTCAGCACCTTCAAGGCCACAAAGCGGTTGAGCCGATGGTCCAGCGCCTTGTAGACCACGGACATGCCGCCCTCGCCGATTTTTTCAACGATCTCGTATCGGCCGTCCATGGTCTGGCCGATATACTTATCCATGTTATCCATTGCTTCCCTCCTTTTCGCTGTCGGAAAGCAGGATCACCGTTACGTTGTCCGGCGCGTTCCGCTCCAGCGCGATGTCAACCATGCGCTGGGCGGCCGTATCCTCGTCTTCTCCGTACAGCACCTCGAAGAGCATTTCACGGGGATTCAGCATATTGCTGAGCCCGTCGCTGCAAAGCAGCAGCCGATCCCCCTTCTCCAGGGTCAGGGGGAAAATATCGCAGTCGGCCCGGTCCTCCGTGCCGATGGCGCGGGTAATCACGTTTTTGCGGGGGTGGCGGCGGGCCTGCTCCCGGGTAAGCTCGCCCTTGTCGATCATGTCCTCCACCAGGGAGTGATCCTTCGTGATCTGGCGGATCTCCTCCTCCCGGATCAGATAGCAACGGCTGTCCCCCACGTTGACGGCGTAGGCGCGCTCCCCCAGCACCAGCAGGGCCACCAGGGTCGTTCCCATGCCCTCATAATCCGGGCTCTCCGCGGCCTTTTCGATCACGGCGCGGTTGGCCTCCTCGGTGGCGGCCCGCAGAACAGGCTCCGGGTCCCGGCGCAGGCGGAAATGCTCCGCCGTATAGTCCACGAAGCGATCCCGTGCGATGAGGCTCGCCAGGTCTCCCGCCTTGGCCCCGCCCATGCCGTCGCAGATCATGCAGAGCAGCGCCTCCTCGCCCTTGGGGTTGGTGATCACCCCGGCAAAAAAGCTGTCCTGATTCTGGCTGCGGACCTTGCCTCTGTCGGTCAAGCCCCAATATCGCATCGTCGTGTCACCTCCGTGGTCAGTACTCAGTACTTAGGACTCAGTACTCAGGGGTTTTGTCCCTGTTGCCTGTTGCCTGTTGCCTGTTGCCTGTTGCCTGCTGCCTGTTACTTGTTGCCTGTTGCCTGTTTCCTGCGAAGCTGGCCGCAGGCGGCGTCAATATCCGTGCCCAGGCGGCGGCGGACCGTTACGTTCACGCCCAGCTCCTTCAGCCGCGCGGCAAAGGCCTTGGCGTCCCCCGGATGAAGAGGGCTGCCCTCCACCTCGTTGAGGGGGATCAGATTCACGTGGCCCCCCAGGGGCTTCACCAGCCCGGCCAAGAGCTTTGCCTGCTCCGGCGAATCGTTCACGCCCCGGATCAGCGCGTATTCAAAGGAGATGCGCCGCCCGGTCTTCTCATAGTAGTCCCGGCAGGCGCGCATCAGCTCCGCGACGCCCCGGCTCCGGTTGGCGGGCATGATCTGATTGCGGGTCTCGTCGTCCGGCGCGTGGAGCGATACTGATAACGTACATTGTAATCTATAAGAGGCCAGTTTGTCAATTCCCTCCGTGAGGCCGCAGGTGGAAAGAGAGATATGCCGCATGCCCAGGTTCATGCCCTCGGGGCGATTCACCAGCTCCAAGAAGCGCATAACGTTCTCAAAATTGTCCAAGGGCTCCCCGATGCCCATCAAGACGACGTGGGAGAGCTTCACCCCGGCGGCCAGCTCGATGCAGCGAAGCTGATCCAGCATTTCCGAGGGCAGCAGGTTCCGCACCAGGCCCATGCCCGTGGAGGCGCAGAAGGCGCAGCCCATGCGGCAGCCCACCTGGGTGGAGATACAGGCGGAGTCCCCATAGGAATAGCGCATGAGCACGCTTTCCACGGCGTTGCCGTCCGCCAGGCGCCACAGGTACTTCACCGTGCCGTCCCGGGCCGAGCGCTGCTCCCGCAGGACCGTGGGCGGCGTAAGGAAAAAGTGCTCCGCCAGCTTGTCCCGCAGGGGCTTTGACAGATCCGACATTTCCGAAAAATCCCGCACCCCGGCGGTGAGCCAGTGAAAGATCTGCCCGGCCCGGAACTTTTTTTCTCCGTTTTCCGTCAGCCAGGCGGCGATTTCCTCCGGCAGCATGGAGCGGATATCTAATTTTCCGTCTCTTTCCGCAATTTGCATAGATAAAAACCGTCCGTTCCGAATTCAAAGGGCCAGAGGGTCCGCTGCCCCTCCGGGCAGGAGCCGATGGGCTCCGGCAGGGTGAAGGCCTCCCGCCGCCAGCCGGGATTTTCGGCCAGGAATCGCTCCGTCACCGCCTCGTTCTCCTCCCGGAGCAGGGTGCAGGTGGAATAGAGCAGCCGCCCGCCGGGGCGCACGAAGGAGGCGAGATTTTGCAGGATGCGGCCCTGGACCTCCGGCAGACCGCCCAGGCTATCCAGGCTCTTCCAGCGCAACTCCGGCTTCCGCCGGGCCACGCCGAGGCCCGAGCAGGGCACGTCCGCCAGCACAAGGTCGAAGCGGCCCATAAGGGCCGGGTCCGGCTTGGAGGCGTCCCCCACCGCCGTTTCAACGCACGTCAGCCCCAGGCGCTTCGCGCCGGAGGCCACGCGGCCCAGCTTTTTCTCATGCAGGTCCCTGGCCAGGATGCTCCCCTCGTCCCCCATGAGGAGGGCGCAGAGAAAGCTCTTGCCGCCGGGGGCTGCGCAGGCGTCCAGCACCCGCTCGCCGGGCTTCGGCTCCGCCGCCAGCACGGCGCAGGCCGCGCCCGCATCCTGCACAAAGGCGAGGCCTTCTCGGAAGGCGGCCAGGGCGCCGGGGTCCCCGGAGGGTGCCAGGTCCAGGCAGCCGGGGAGCCAGGGATGGGGCGTCGCCCGCGCTCCCTCCGCCTCCAGGGCCGTCAGCAGCGCTTCCGCCGTGGTTTTCAGCCCGTTGGCCCGCAGGGTGACGGGGGCCGGGGCGTTGTCCGCCTCCATGAGCGCCAGGGTCTTTTCCGGGCCGATGGCGGCGCGGAAATAGTCGTACCACTCCTTTGGGTGGCTGTGGCGGACCCAGGGCTCCTCTGGCTCCGGCAGCGTGTCCTTTTCCGCTGCCAGGCGGCGCAGGACCGCGTTGGCCAGCTTCGCCGCGCCGGGATTCACCTTCTTCGCCAGCTCCACCGCCTCGTTCACCGCCGCGCTGACGGGGATGCGGTCCAGAAACAGGAGCTGATAGGCGGAGAGCCGCAGAATATCCAGAAGCTGAGGCTGCAGCTTGACCGTGCCGCTCCGGACGAAGCGGTCCAGCCGCTCATCCAGATACAGGCGGTTTTGCAGCACCCCGCAGGCCAAAGCCGTCGCCAGGGCCCGGTCCCGGGGTTCCGTTTTTTCCCTGTCAAAGAGGGCGCGCAGCCAGCTCTCGGACCAGGCGCCGGAGCGCCGATAAGCCGTCAGCGCGGCCAGGGCCGCTTCACGGGCGGACAGGGGCATGGTGTGCGCCTCCTTTCGGATAATGCGTGCTTCGTACATAGAAAGACAGTGTTTAGCGAACGATGGATGCAAGGAGGATATTCAGCAGGATCAGCAGATGCAGAACAATGTGATACAGGTCCGGGATCAGGCGCTCGTCGCTTTCCGGGAACAGACGGAGCGTACCGCGGAAGCAGTCGTTATAGCCCCTGAGCTTCTTTTCGCCGGCCCCGAAGATGGTATAGTACCAGTGGCAAAAAAATTGCACGACGAACCACAGGACCAGCACGGCAAGCAGGACCCATTTCCCTGCGGGGCGGTTAATCCAAAAGGCAGCCAGGGCCAGGCTGTAGAGGCAGAGCATGGCAAACTCGGCGCTTTTGAGGCCCATGCCCTCCACCAGCAGCCATTTCCCGATCCGCCAGGTGGTGACGCAGCCCAAAAACCATATCCAAAGCACCGCCTGCGAAACGATGGCGGCCCACATAAGAAAGCTCACAGCCATTGGATGAACGCAGTTTTGTCGCTGCTGTTGTAGCCCGCGCTTTCGTAAAAGCGCAGGGTCTCCGGCTTCTTTGAGCCGGTGAGGAGCATCATTTTGTAGCAGTTTTCCTTTTCCGCGATCTCTTTGGCGAAGGCAAGGCACGCATGGGCATAGCCCCGCTGCCGAAAGTCCGCATGGGTCACGACGTTTTCGACAAAGGCATAGGGGCGGATGCCCGCGGTCAGATTCGGGATGATGACGCAGACGCATGAGGACACAAGCCTGCCATTTTCTTCATAGACGATCAGATGGTGATTGGGGTCCGCCATGATCTGCGCCCAGGTCTGCGCAAGATGCTCGTCCATGGCGGGGATGCGGTCCTCATGGAGATGCAGATACAGCTCCAGCAGGGCGTCCAGATCCTTTGCGTTGGCTTCACGGATCATGATTGTTCCTCCGTTCGTTTGGGTGCGGCGGCGTTTCGACACCCTGCGGTTGCGGGCGGCCAAAGGCCGCCCCTTCGCCTGCGTTGCTCTGAATAAACGCACAGGCTTTGCACATTGCGCATTGTCCATTATCCATTGTCAATTGTCAATTGATCCTGTGTCCCCGCAGGTAGTCCGCGGCGCGCATGCGCTTGCCGCCGGGGGCCTGGAGCTCGTCGATGCGCAGGGTCTCGCCGCCTCCGCAGGCCACGAAAAGGCCCTCCTTGCCCTGGGCCACGATGCTGCCGGGGGCCAGCTCCGTGCGCTCCGGCACGGGGGCGGCCTTATAGAGCTTGAAGCTGACGCCGCCGAGCTCCGCCGTGGCGGCGGGGCTGGGGGCCAGGCCGTGGATGTGGTTCATGACCTCCCGGGCGCTCTTCGTCCAGTCCACGGGGCGGTCCTCATGGCGGATGGGCGGGGCGAGGCTGACAAGGGCGGGGTCCTGGGGGGTGCACGTGGCCGTGCCCGCGCCGATGGCGCGGACCGTGTCCAGCAGCAGCTCCGCGCCGAGCACTTTCAGCCGGTCGTAGAGCTCGCCGTAGGTCTCCCCCTCCCGGACGGGGGTGGAGCGGCTGTCGATCACGTCCCCGGCGTCCATTTCCTCGGAGAGGAACATGGTGCTGACGCCCGCCAGCTCTTCCCCGTTCAGCACCGTCCACTGGATGGGGGCAGCGCCCCGATACCTGGGCAGCAGGGAGCCGTGGACGTTGATGAAGCCGTGCTTCGGTGCCTCCAATATTTCCCTGGGGAGCAGCTTGCCGTAGGCAACGGCGACGCCCAGCTCCGGGGCCATGGAGCGGATCAGCTCCGTCAGCGACGGGTCGCCCTTGACCTTCTCCGGCTGGTAGATAGTCAGGCCCTTCTCCTCGGCATAGAGCTTCACGGCGCTCTTGGTGAGCTTCATGCCCCGCTTGGCGGGGCGGTCCGGCTGGGTGAATACGGCGCAGACCTCATGGCCCGCCTCCACCAGCGCCTCCAGAGAGGCCCGGGCAAAGTCCGGCGTGCCCATAAAGAGGACGCGCATCACTCTTCCTCCTGCTGCTCGGCGTACAGCTCCTCCATCTCCTCCTGGGTCAGCATCCGCTCGGCCCGCAGGTCGAAGAGGACGCCGGAGAGGTGGTCCAGCTCATGGCAGAAGGCCCGGGCCGTCAGCCCCTCGCCCTCTACCTCAAAGAATTCGCCGTTCCTGTCCTGGGCACGGACGCGGACCTTCTGGGGCCGCTTCACGATGCCCCAGAGGTTGGGGATGGACAGGCAGCCCTCGGGCCCCTCCTGCTCCCCCTCCCGGGCGATGATCTCCGGGTTTACCAGCTCGATGACGGGCTCCCCCTCCTGGTTGGTGTCGATCACCAGCACTGCCTGGCGCAGCACGCCCACCTGGGGCGCGGCCAGGCCCACGCCGCCGGAGGCCAGCAGCGTCTCCTTCATATCGTCCAGCAGCTTATGCAGCCGGGGGTTGAAATCCGTCACGACGCGGCACTTCTTCGTCAGCACCTCGTCGCCTTTTTTTACGATGTTTCGTAAAGCCATTACCCTATCATCCTTTGCTTTTAAATGCTCCCGCGAAGCGGGCACCACAATTATTCAGTATTCAGTATTCATTATTCGTTGCCGCGCCTGCGGTGGGGCGCATCATTCATCTGGGTCCACGTCCCCGAAGATGGTCAGCTCCCGGAAGCGCTTATCCACGGCGAAGCGTTGGATGGCGCCCGCCGTCAGCGCCCTGGCCCGCGGGCTGGGCGGGCAGCGGAGAAAGACCCGGTAGCGGTAGCGGTTGTTCACCTTGAGGACGTGGGCGGGGGCCGGGCCCAGCACGTCGGCGGGCTCCCCCGCGGGAATGGAGGCCGCCAGAGCGGCCTTGAGCTCCCGGCAGCAGGAGATGACCTGCTCCTCCCGGATGCCGCTGACGCGGATCACGTAGAGGGCCGAGAAGGGCGGCAGCCGCAGCATTTCCCGCAGGCCGATCTCGCTTTCGTAGAAGCTGTCGTAATCCTGCCGGGCCGCCTGGAGGATCACCTCATTGTCCGGGGTA
>CAMVOG010000093.1 GCA_947169005.1 uncultured Clostridia bacterium
ATCACCGTGTCCATGCTCTGGGGCACCGCAGACGACCTGGACCTGCACATGAACACCCCCGACGGCGGCCACATCTACTATGGCAACCGGGACGCGGGCGGCGGCACGCTGGACGTGGATATGAACGCCCACGACATCGTGGCTTCCCCCATCGAGAATATCTATTTCCCGACCCCGGCGGACGGCCACTATAAGATCTACATCCGCGATTACCGCGACCGTACCGACGGCCAGAGCACCCACTACCTGGTACGCGTGGTCATCAACGGCCAGGAGCGCACCTTTGAGGGCGATATCGACGCCACCGGCACCGAGATCACCATCCTGGAGTTTGACTATCTCGGCCCCGAGACCTCCAGCGAGCCTCCCGCGCCCACTGAGGAGAGCATGAACGCCCTTCTGAACGCGGCGGGCGCGGGAGCGGGCGACATCACCGTGTCCCTGGCCTGGAACACCATCGACGATGTGGACCTGCACATCATCAACCCCGACGAGAGCCACATCTACTACAGCAACCGCAGCGCGGGCGGCGGCACCCTGGACGTTGACGCCAACGCGGGCAGCCAGCGCATCACCGACCCGGTGGAGAACATCTACTACGCGGCCCCCTCCAACGGCCACTACCGCGTGTACATCCACGAGTTCAGTGACCGCAGCGACGGCACCACCGAGTACATGGTCCGCGTGACCATCGGCGGCGAGAGCCAGGTCTTCCGCGGCACCATCGACAGCACCGGCACGGATATCGAGATCATCGAATTCGACTACGGCGGAGCCACCGGCGGCCTGGGCGATTCCACCTTCGGCGGCCACAGCTACGCTTACTACGAGGGCTCCATGAGCTGGACCGAGGCCCGCGCCTACTGCCAGACCATGGGCGGCCACCTGGTCACCATTACCTCCGCCGAGGAGCAGGCCTTCCTGGAAGCCACCTATCCCGGCACCCAGGGCTGGATCGGCTGCTACGGTGACGGAAGCACCTGGAACTGGGTCACAGGCGAGGCCTGGGGGTACACCAACTGGAATTCCGGCGAGCCCAACAACCAGCATGGCGACGAGTGGTTCGGCCACCTCTATTCCGGCATGCACTGGAACGATCTGAACAACGAGGATACGGGCCATTATCACAGCGGCTTCTACTGCGAGTGGGACACCATGAGCGATCTGAACGAGTCCACCCTCAATGAGAGCCTGGAGAATGCGGGCGCCCTCTCCGGCGAGGTCACGATCTCCGTTGCCTGGGATTCTGAGGACGACATTGACCTGCACGTCTTCACGCCCAACGGCAACCGCATCTACTGGGGCGATACCGCCTGGGACGGCGGCGTGCTGGATGTGGACGCCAACAGCGACGAGGATGATCTGTCCACCAGCCCTGTGGAGAACATTTACTTTGCCGAGCCCATCAACGGCGAGTATTGGGTCTACATCATGTGCTATGAGGACAGAACGCCTGACCGCGATACCAACTACCTGGTGCGCGTGACCGTCGGCGAGGACAGCCAGGTCTACCGCGGCACCATCAACGGGGACGACGAGGCCATTGAGATCGTCGGCTTCCAGTACAACGGCGCAAGTGATTGATCCGTAAACCCACTCCTTGGGTATGCGCTCACCCGGCCTGCTTTCCTTTGATGGAAAGCAGGCCGGGCTTTTTTTCTTGACATGGGGGCGCTAATGACGGATAATAGACAAAAAGAGCAGCGGAGGATACTATCCCATGTTTACGCAACGCTTTAATGAGCTGTTAGAGCTGCTTGGTCTGTCCGGCAGCAGCGAGCCTGCCCGCGTGCTGGGCTGTGACCGATCCTATATCAGCCGCCTGCGCTCGGGGGACCGGGTCCCCGCCCCGGGCTCCCGGGCGGGAAATCGCCTGTTGGCCGCCTTTTTTCAATACGCGGAGGAGGTTGGGGCTCTGCCGCAGGTCGCGGATCACTGCGGAGTGGAGCAGGTGACTGCCGATAGCCTGATCGCCTGGCTTTGGGAGGGCTGGCAGCCCCCGGAATCGGCCGGAAACACCGCGCCCGGCGCTCGCAAGCGGGACCCCGTCTCCGGCAAGCTGTTCGGAGAGCGGCTATCTGCCCTCATGGACCTGGCCGGGCTCACCAACGCCCGCCTGGCCCGCCTGGCCAACGTGGACGCCTCACTGCTGAGCCGATACCGCCGCGGTCTGCGCAGCCCCGAGCGGGGCAGGCGCATCGTGGAGGTGCTGGCGAACGTCCTGCTGGACCGCATCTGCGCCAAGGAGGGGCCGGAGGCTCTTTGCCTGCTGATGGGAGCAGAGGAGCTTGGCGAGCGGGAGCAGACCCTTGCGGAGCTGATGAACTGGCTTTTTGAGGACACGGGGAAAGAAAGCGGCCTCATCGAGGCATTCCTGTCGGATCTGCAGCGCTTTGATCCCCATGCCATACCCCCGCTGCTGTCGCCGGAACAGGTGCTGGAGCCTTCCCCCGAGGAGGGCTGCCCCTCTGCTTATTGGGGCCGGAAGGGCTTGCAGCAGGCGGTGCTGCGCTTTTTGTCCGAGGCCATCCGCGCCGGGGAAGGAGAGCTCTGGCTGTATTCCGATCAGCCTATGGGCTGGATGACGGAAGAGCCGGAATTTGTCCTTCGCTGGCGATCCCTCATGGTGCTCTGTATCCGCCGGGGCATTCGCATCCGCATCATCCATAACGTGGACCGGGGCTTGAAGGAGCTGCTGGACGCCATCCGGAGCTGGATGCCTCTGTATATGTCCGGCATGGTGGAGAGCTTTTACAGCCCGCGCCCCCGGGGCAGCCGTTTTTCCCATACGCTTTTCCTCTTTCCCGGGCGGGCGGCCATAAGCTGTACGTTCCCGGTTGGGCAGGAGGAAAAGGCCCGGTATCGATACGATACGGAGCCGGAGGAGCTGGAGGCTGCCGCCGCGTTTTATGCCGCCCTGCTGGATGAGGCAAGACCCCTCTTTCATGTTTCACCCTCGTTGGAGCCGGAGCCGGACGCCCGCGTTTTCTCTCCCCGCTCCGTCCCCGGCGTGGAGCTGGCGGTGGGGGAGCGGAGCGTTACCGTTACCCATCTGGAGCCGCCCCACCTCAGCTTTACCGTTACCCATCCGCTCATGCGGGAAGCCTTCGCTGCTTACATCGAGCGGGCGGAGCAGGAATAAAATCCCCATGCGCCGCAGGCCGCGCCAAGACGCATGAAGGTTTACAGCGCATGGGGATTTTTTGCGCATCCGTTCCGGTTGCCCCGTCAGGGGCGAGGAACGGGCGCTCGAATCAAAATTTGCTGTGGAAGCGGAGCTTTCACAGTAAACAGAAAAGGGAGCGATTTTGATGAAGCATATCGGGAAAAGACGTGCCTTCCCCTTGATCGCGCTGCTGCTGGCTCTCTGCCTGCTGGCGGGCTGCGGCGGCCCGGCAAAGCCCACGGAGGGCGTGAACGCCGCGCCCACGGAGACCACCGATCAGCAAACGTCCGCCCCGGCCACGGAGCCGGAGCAGACCACGCCGGCCCCCACGGAGCCGGAGCCCGAACAGGAGCCGGAGCCCGAGGAGCCGGAGGAGCCCGCCCCCACGGAGACGGAGGAGCCCGCCCCCTCGGAGACGGAGGAGGAACTCACCAAGGAGGAGCTTCTTGGCTGCTGGGAGCTTTTCGCCTCCGAGGTGGAGGGGGACTATTTCGAGGCCGATCCCTCCATGTCGCGCACCTTCCTGACCCTGCGCGGGGAAGGGGAGGACTACGAGGTCAGGCTGAACACGGTCTACAGCGGCTGGGACGCGGGCGAGGAATACGGATGGTTTCCGTTGGAGGATAACCTGGAAGGGTGCCCGGGTTATATGTTCTACTTTGACGACGAATGGAACACCACGGAGTTCTATGAGCTTCTCAGCCTGGAGGATGGCGTACTGACAGTCGGCTACTCCTTTACCTATGAGGACGGGACCGGCGGCGTCTCCACGGAGTTTTACCGCCGGGTGGAGCCGGATGAGGAGGGACATGTCTGGCTGCCGCTGAGCCGGGACGAGATCGCGGAGATGAACGAAAGCCTGAAATGGGCGGACAACGGCTTCTTTACCCATGCCTACGCCCGCCCGGAGGAGATCGACTGGTCTGAGGTCTGCTACAACGGGGCCGCCATCGGCGCCGAGCTGACGGACGAGCTGCGTGAGGCCTATGAGCAATACACCGGCTGGCCCGTGGAGCTGGACGTGGAGGTTGTCTACAATGAGGACCTGGCCCGCTTTGCCGAGGAAAGGACGGGTGTGCCCTACGCCCTGGCCCGGAACCCGCTGCGGGATAGCTGGACCTATCTCTATGACTACGACGTCTGCATTTTTGAGCATGGGGACACCAACGCCGTCTCCGTAATCTTTTACGGCGGCTATCGGGACGGGGACGACTATAAGCTCTGGTACACAGGCAACGACTTTCCCACCTACAGCTTCAACGTTGCCATGGAAATGACCTGCACGGTCCGGGACGGCAAGTGGACCTACTATTCCAACCTCCCGGTCAGCTATGCCCCCGCCACCACCCTGGCGGACGTGACCTTCTGCGAGACCCGCGAGGAGGCGGAGGCCCTGGGCGTCACGGACTTCATCGAGGTGGAGGAGCTGCCGGAGGACGAGCCCAACTGGACCTGGGCCGTGGTCACCTCCTGCCATGACGGGCTGCGCCTGAGCGTGGACCGCAATGATTACAGCTATGACAGCGAGGGCGAGATGTATGCTTACCCCATCCGTCTGCCGCTGATCCATTTGGCGGACGCTTCCCTGGACCGGGGCGAGAGCGTGGCTGTCTGGGTCAACCTGGCCTGGTATCCCAATCTCCGCGTGGCCGCCGCCTGGGGGGACTATTTCGGAGAGCTGTATTTTGACGAGCATAACGGCCTCCACCTTTGGGACGAGAATGGCCGCCTTCCCGATTATATCCTGGGCCATGACGACGACGCCGAGGGCCGGGGCCCCAACTGCGGCTGGGAGGAGGAGCTGGCGAACTTCCTGGATGGGCACTGGGTCTATTTCAATGAGGCCGGGGACGCCGTCAAGGCCGTTTTCAGCTTTTATCATTACCGCACCCTTGGCATCTCCATCGGGGAGAGATACTATGAGATCTATCTGAACTACGATTCTCTGACCGGCGACGCCCCGGACCTGCTGGAAATGCAGAAATACTATGAGGATGATTGGTGGGGCGATGAGTTTGATTACCTGGGCGACTCCCTGGGGGATTATCAGATCAGCGCCGTCCAGCTCCCCAATGAGCAGCAGCTCACGCTGACCCAGGCCAACAACGGCGACGGCGTCCTGCCGCTGATCCTGGGTGAGCCCGGCGCGGGCTGGCAAACCCCCGTGGTCCTCCACCGCTACACCGGCGCTTTGCCCGAGGGGTAAGGTTGAAACAAGTTCCACCTTTATTGATTAAAGCCGTTTTCCTCGCCGCTTCGCGGCAAGCGGAAAACATGGCATAATATGACTATTCCTTTTCATAGTCATATTATGCCTTTGAGCTTTTGCGGAAGGAATGGTCATAAAAATGGACGAGAGAGAACAGGAACGCATCAAACGCCGCTATGAGACGATCAAAAACCGGTATCATACCTATCCGGAGCTTTCCGACGCTATCGACGCTCTAAAAGGGGACCGGGACCAGACCTCCCTGCGGGTGGAGCTTTGTGACGATCACCTGTCCGCGCTCTGCAAGGGCCTCGTCCGCTATCCGGAAAAGGAAGATGCAGCCTATGCGGACATGAAGCAGCTTTTCGTGCGGAATGTGCGCCTGCTTCCCCGGGAGACCTATCTCTATTTTCATGCGGTAGCGGACTATTATGAGGGTGAGTTCGACGCAGCCCTCAGTCTGCTGAAGCGGGACGCGGAGCTGCGCTGGCAGGATTCCGCAGAGCCGATCAATGAAGGTGTCTTTGTGGAATATTACATGGACCCCTTCAAGCAGGCGTTTCCCGGATTCTGGCCAGGCTTGACGGCCCTGCTGCAACAGCTCAACTGTGCCCCGGAGGTTTTGGCACTCGCTGCGTGTCTTGGAGAGTATTATCAATGCACTTCTGCCGAGGAGACCACAGAGCTGCTGGCTTCCTTTGCCGCCGCCCATCCTGGCCTCTCCTTGCCGAAAGAGCTGCTGGGTCTCAGCTATGTGGAGCTGAAAAAATGGCATGGGGCCATAGCCTGCTTCTCTCAGGCAAGGGGAAAAAACGTGTTCCTCTACAGTGACGACCTGTCCTTTTATACGGCCTGGTGTTATGGCAAGCTGAGGCAGTATCGAAAGGAAGAAGAATGGTACAGAAAGTGCCTGGAGGATGAGCCACAAGGTGGAATGGCTCTGAATAATCTGGGCTACAGCCTCTATAAGCAGCGACGCTATGAAGAAGCCCTGGAGATATTTGAGCAATGCCTGAAAAAGGAGATAGACCTGCCTTGGGCGGCCAATAACGCCGTGCGCACGCTGTTGGCCCTAGGCCGCGGGCAGGACGCCAGAGAGCTGATCGCTCACAGTTCCTGCACCGTTTCCGCCGATCTGCGCAGAAAAGCGGAGCAGGCCCCGGCGAAGGACCGCCCGGCACGGCCCCTTGCCCCGGAGCCGGAAGAGGAAACGGAGCAGGCCCCCATGCAGGATCGTGGGCTGCCGCCCGCCGCCTTTTCCTCGGAAAAGGCCCTGGAAAACGAGCTGCTGGCCCAGCTTGAGGCGGGGCAGTGGGTCTTTGGCTTCCCTTTGAAGGTCTACGAGCGGGAGGACGATTTCTACGGCCAGCAATACCGCATTGATGGCGGCAAGGGCATCATCGACCTGCTCTGCGAGGATGAGGAGGGTGATCTGTACGTCGTCGAGCTGAAAAAGGACAGCGCCTACAACGACGTTTATGCCCAGACAAGGCACTATGTGGATTGGGTGCAGAAGAACATGCTGCCCAAGGGAAAACGGGCCTATGGCGTCATAGTCCTGGGCAGCGCAAGCCCACAGCTGATCGAGCAGGTGCGCGGTGACCCTCAGATCAGGCTCTTTGCATACCAGCTCCACTGCACGGAGTTGAAATAAAAGAGGGATGGACGAAAGAACAGCTTTCGTCCATCCTTGTTTACTGAGCCCTGAATTCCTCTATTCCTCCGCCTCGATCAGATACAGCCTTGAGGAGAAGTCCTGGAAGAAGCGCACGTTTTCATCGTAGCCCGTGCCGGAGAAGGCCTGCTTCAGCTTCACGCCCGCCGTCATCAGTGAGGCGCCGGAGGCGGTGCAGTCCTCGCTCTCGCCGGGCATTTTCCGTATCTTGGCGATGGCCCCGTGCAGCAGGGAGTCGGGGCGGACGTGGAAGGGGGCGATGGTGTTGATGAGCCCGCCGAAGCGCTTGATGTTCACGGGCTGGGCGAAGCTGTAAAAACGGTAACGCCGCTCCGGGTCCAGCCCTGCCGCGTGAAAAACGTGCAGTTGGGTATTGGGCCGCACCAGCTCCTGCATCAGCATGCCCACGGCCCGCTTTTTGTCCGGCGAGACGCAGCACCATTGGTGCAGCCCCTCGGTGCTCACCCGGTAGAAGTCCCCGTATTGCAGCACCTCCCGCCACTGCTTGTAGAGGGCGATCTGCTCCCGCAGCTCCTGCCGCTGCTCGCCGCTCAGGTCCCGCAGGTCATACTCGTAGCCCAGCACCCCGAAGGCCGCCACGTTGAAGCGGGTGGAGGCGGGGGTGGAGCGCAGGGTCTGGTGGTTGGGCACGGCGGAAACGTGGGCCCCCACGGTGCCGAGGGGATAGCCGAAGCTGTAGCCCTCCTGGATGTGGAGGCGGGCGTCGGCGTCCGTGTCGTCGCTGCCCCAGATCTGCGGGAAATAGGAGAGGATGCCCAGGTCAAAGCGGTTGCCGCCGGAGGCACAGCCTTCAAAGAGAATGTGCGGGAAACGGGCGGTAAGCCGCTCCATGATGGAATAGAAGCCCAGCATATAGCGGTGGGCCGTCTCACCCTGCCGCTCCGGGGACAAGGAGGGGGAGTACACGTCCGAGAAGGGGCGGTTGTAGTCCCATTTGACATATCGGATATCGGCGGAGGAGAAGAGCCGGGTCATGCTCTCGGTCACATAGTCCGCCACGGCGGGATTAGCCAGGTCTAGAATGCGCTGCTTGCGGGCCTCGGAGTGGGGCCTGCCCGGGATCTCCATGGCCCAGTCCGGGTGCCGCTCATAGAGCTTGCTGCGGACGCTGACCATTTCGGGCTCCACCCACAGGCCGAAGCCCATGCCCATGGCCCCCAGCCGCTGGGCGAGCCCGTCCAGCCCGTGGGGCAGCGTTT
>CAMVOG010000094.1 GCA_947169005.1 uncultured Clostridia bacterium
CTCCATGGCCTTTTTGATCGAGAGGCTCATGCGGCCGTTTTCATCGATGCCGATAATCTTGACCTTGACCTCCTGACCCTCCTTCAAATGATCGCTGACCTCGTTGACATAGGAATAGGCGATCTCGGAAATATGTACGAGACCGGATTTTCCCCCGGGCAGAGCAACGAATGCGCCGAACTTCATAATGCCGGTGACCTTACCGTCTACAACAGCGCCCACAACCAAATCCATCTAAGAACCTCGTCCTCCTCAAAAAGTGTCGCGTATATTTTTCGCCGGGCGGCGGGCCGCCGCGGCGGACCCACTTCGGCTCAGCCGCCGATGTCGTAATAGACCGTTTCGCCGGGAAGGACAAGATTGAACTTCTCTCTGGCGATGTGGATGATCGTCTCCGCTTCATCGCTGTGTTCGATCTCGGAGCGCATGACCGCGTTGCCGGCCTCCAGGCTCTGCGCTTCCAGCGCCTTCTGGTCCCGCTCCTGCCGGGCCGCGTCGATCCGGCCATGGATATTCGACAGTGATACCGCGGCGTAAACCGTCAGGATCAGGATCACGATCTTGGTGATCAGCCCCGTCTTCTTCAGCTTCATCGCTTTGCCCCGCACCCTTCCGCGCTTTACGCCTGTGAGGCGCGCGCTTTTTATACTTATCATATAGTTTAAACCATTTCTTTGAATTTTGAAAGAGTTTTTTTTCAAAATCCAGGGCTTTTTTCAGCATTTTTTTGAAAAAATTCAGCAAAAACCGAAGCGGCGCGGCAAGCACATACAAAATATGGAAAAGAAAGCGACACACCGCCGCCAGAAAACGCCGGACCCGACCCCCGGAGAGCGTGAAATAGACCCACATGCCCAGCAGCAGGAAGAGCAGCATGAACAGCCGCAGCCGCCCGCCGCCGGGGCCCGCGCCGAGGCAGAAGAGCAGCGACGAGGCCAGCAGGCAGTAGAGCAGGTCCAGCAGCGGGGCCAGGAGCTTCCAACGGGACCGGGGCAGGGCGAAGAGATCGTAGACCAGCCCCGCCGCCAGCCCCGCCAGCAGAGAAAGCCCCGCCTGCCGCAGCTGCAGCAGCGGGGCCGTATCGATCATCCGAAGAGGCGGGAAAAGAGCCCGCCCCGCTCCGCCCGCCCTTCCTCATAGTTGAGGCTGTTCACCAGGCCCGTCACCGTCAGCTCCCCGCCCTCGATGCTCAGCTTATCTACCCGCAGCTCGCTGCCCCGCACGATCAGCACCCCGCCGGAGGTGTCCAGCACCACGGTATTTTCGTCGAAGCTCTCCACGTCCGCCACGCCGCTCACCGTCAGCCGCTTGCGCTCCGCCAGGCTCAGACTGTGGGCCCCGCCGACGCGGGGCTTTTCCTCATAGCTCATGTCGCCGCCTCCTTTGCTCGTCCTGGCAAAGTATATGGGCGGAAGGAGAGCGGTATGACAATGGACAATGGATAATGGACAATGGACAATGGCGGTGGCCGCCTGCTGCAGCGAATAAAAACAGCAGCGGCAAAGTTGCCGCTGCTGATACCTGTTATCTGTTCCCTGAGCCCTGTTCCCTGAGCCCTGCTGCTGTTACTCCCCCATCATCCTCGCCAGGATGAGGAAGGCGGCGCGGCACCAGGTACCGCCGGGGAAGGAGCCCTCCCCGTGGATGGGATCGATGAAGTGGGGATAGCCCAGCTTCATGAGGGCGCGGAGATAGCGGTCCGCCAGCTCCCGGGCCTCGGCCTTCTTCCCGGCCTCCATGAGGCCGCTGATGATGTAGAGCTGGCCCGGCGGGCAGACGGGGCCCATGTTCACGCCCACCATCTCGCACCCGTCGCTGGCCATGGTCTCGGTGGCGAGGCCGTAGGGGCTGAGGAGCTTGCCCTCGGTTATGAGGTCGGCGGTCAGCTTGTCCAGCACCTGGGCGGGGAGGCGGCTGCCCAGCAGCAGGGGGATGTAGTGCATGTTCGCCCCGGAGAAGACGGGCTCATGGGTGAAGTTTTTCAGCGCCACGAAATGCTCCCCGTCCCACATCTTGTCCAGCATCCGCGCCAGCAGCTCCCGGGACTTGGCGTACCAGCCCTCGATCTCCGCCGCGGGCTTGCCCAGGAGCTTCGCCAGGTCGCCCTGGGCCTCGAAGTTCAGCACCTCGTAGGCGCAGAGGTCCGGGGTCGCCATCTCGATCTGATCCCAGAAGGTCGTTACCTCGTCGAAGCCGTTTTCGTTGCCGCCCGCGAAGCCGGGCAGGCCGTCCTTGTCGTCGTCCCGGCAGAGCATGAACCAGTCGGCCCATTTGCCCGCCCGCTCATAGAGCTTTTCCAGGTCCTCCCGGGGCCACTCGGCGGCCAGGTCGTGGTGGGACATGACGTTTTTCAGCGCCCAGCCGAAAATGGGGGGCTTCACGCTGCCCGCGAAGATGAAAGCCTCGTCGTAATTTTCCGCGATCTGCCCGTCCGCGCCCTGGCGCTCCAGGGGGGAGAGCAGCAGGTTCCGGGAGAGCTCCGCGTTGTCCTGCAGGGCCACACCGTTCTGCACCAGCTGCCAGGCGGAGTCGATCTCGCCGGGGAACATCATCATCATCCAGTAGGGGGTCAGCGCCGTGGGAGCTACCAGATTGGACCAGAGCACGTAGGCCGTTTCCTCGCGCCCGTCCTCATAGGGGGCGGGGAAGTGGGGGATCTTCGCCAGGAAGGCCTCCCAGTCCGCCTGAGCGTCGGCCTTGGCCTCGGCGTAGGTCGGCCAGCTCTCCCGCAGCCGCTCGATGAAGAGCTTCTCGTCCACGGCCATGGTGAAGCGCCCGTCGGGGCCCGGATAGGTGCGGCCCAGGATGGCACCGGAGTTGATGGAGAACCAGTCCCAGGTGTTGTCAAAGGCAAAGCGGGAGCCCGCCAGCCCCTTGAAGATCAGCGGCGTGCCGAAGCGGGGCGTGGACTCCCAGGCCCCGTCCGCCCGCTGCTTCACGGCCTCGTAGGGGGCGGCGGCGCGGGTCCATTCCAGGCCCATGCCGGGGTCGCCCTCCGCCAGCAGCAGCCCCGTCTCGCCCCAGGTGAAGCGGACGCAGCCGTAGCGGGTGCGCAGGGTCAGCTCCGCGGCCTCGGCCAGATGGACGGCAAAGGCCACCTTCTTCCCCTCATAGGTGGGGTGGATCTGATAGAGCTTGGTGCCCTCGGTGACGCGGCCGTGGGCGTGCATGCCCCGGTAGCTGTTCAGAAAGAGCTCGCCCCGCCCGTAGCGGGCGTCGCTGCTGCTCAGGGTCAGCCAGGCCCCGGCCCGGGAAAAGACGACGGAGCGGCTGCCCGCGAACTGCTCCATATCACGGAAATAAATGTCCTGCGGAATTGGCTTTTGCATGGTGTTCCCTCCTTGCGAATTATTAGGTGTATATCAATTATACCACGCTCCCGCCGGGATGGGAAGACGGGAAAGGAAAAAACTGAGGTATATAATTGCTTGACGCAATCTTATGCCATGGTCTATAATAAATACAAAGTTTCACATGGGGAGGGGTGTGCTGTGGTTCTGTATCACGGAAGCTATACGGCGGTGCGCGAGCCGCGGCTTTTGAAGAATCAGCGCGAGCTGGATTTCGGGAAAGGCTTTTATACGACGAGCGATTTGGAACAGGCAAGGAAATGGGCCCAAAGAACGGCACGCCGCTTGCACTGAACTGCCCCAATTTGTGCGGACAGCACAAATTGGGGCAGTTCAGGAGGCGGCCCGCGCCTTTCTTGGCTCGGAAACGCACCGTATGCTGGAGGACGCGGAGCTGGCCATGTGGGAGTTTTCCGAGAGAGCCGTCTTTGATATGTGGGAGGCTGAGCGGGTCACGGGCGATCCCCGCAATTCCGTTTATTTAAGGAGCGAATGATATGACGGAGGAAATGCGCTTCTTCCTCTTTCTGATCGAGCGCTACGCCGCCGCAAAGGACCGCGCCACAGGGGAGGTCCTGCGGGAATGGGACGAGCGCGGCGTTACGGAGGAAGTATTCGAGCAGTATGAGCTGTACCACCAGGAGCGCCTGGAAAACGCCTTTGAGGACATTGACTGTCTGCTGGCGACCGGCAGGCACGCCTGGTAAAAAAACAAAGCGGCCCCCGGAGCTGAATTGCTCCGGGGGCCGCGCATATCGTTCCGCTTACTTCTCTTCCTTCTTGCCGGTGAGCTTGTCCTTCAGCTCCCCGGCCTTGGCGGCGATCTTCTCGTCGATGTCGGTCTTGTCCAGAGCGTTGCCCACGACCTCTTCGACCTTGCCCGCGCCTCTCTTGACGCCGGCGACGATCTTATCGTCCACATCCGTCTTGTCCAGCACGTTCTTCACCTTGGCCCCGGCGTTCTTGACGCCGGCAACGATCTTTTCGTCCACGTCCGTCTTATCCAGAGCGCTCTGGATCTTGTCCTTCAATGCCATAACAGTATCCTCCTTATTCAATCGGTCCTGAAAATGCGTTTTGAGGTATGTTACCTCGCCGTATAGCTTTACTATACGCTTTTCAGCTCATAATTGCAAGAAAAATCGGCGCGGGAGCGCTCAAGGCTCCCGCGCCGACCAATTCAGTCTTCCCAAAGATCGTCGTCCAGGCCGTCAAAATCGTCGTCTTCCCTGTTAAAGTCGTCCGGCAGGCGGGACCAGTCGGAGCCCAGGCTCAGCCCCCGCTCGATGGCCCGGTCCTCCCGCTCCATCTCGTCGAAGAACAGGGCGGCCTCGAAGGCGTCCACGTGCCCGTCCCCGTCCAGGTCAGCCAGGTCCCGGTCCAGATCGAAATCATCATCAAATATACCCATAGCTTGCGCCTCCTTTGCTCTTGATGAAACCATCATAAGAAAAGAAGTGTACAATAAAAAGGGCTTTTCAGCTTTTGAGGGCCTTGGCCTTGTCCGTGATGCCCTTCTCCCGCCAGTGGCCGAAGAAGTAGAAGGGCAGGATCAGGATGAGGCCCGCCAGCATGGACCAGCCCCAGGTCTGGAAAATGCCGATATAATGCTCGAAGCCCACCTGGGCGGCCTCCGCCGCGGCCCGGTCGGCAAACTGCCCGGCGGCCACTGCAGCGTCCAGGGCGGCGTCCAGGGGCCGGGCGGCCAGCAGCCAGCTCAGCGGCACCCGCACGAAGGTGGAGGCAATGGCGCTGATGGCGGCCATCAGCGCGGCCCCGGCCCCGCGCAGCGCGCCGGAGAGGGTGTTGGAGAAGGAGAAGAAAACGTAGAAGAAGCAGACGAAGCGTATGCCCTCCACGGCCATGCGCTGGGGATTCTCCGTGGCGCCGAAGATGGCGGCAATGGCGGGGGAGAAGAAGTAGAGCAGGATGGAGATCGCCAGCGTGACGGAGGCGGAGAGGATCAGCGTGCTGTGGATGCCCTTATTGGTGCGCTCCACGTTGCCCGCGCCGATGTTCTGCCCCGCGTAGGTGGTGATGGCGTTGCCGAAGCCCATCATGGGCAGCAGCACGAAGCCGTCGATCTTCATCAGAATGGAGTTCGCGGCGATGAATTCCGTGCCGAAGCGGTTGGAGAAGGTCTGGATGATGAGGCTGCCCCCGGCGAAGCACATGCTCTGCACGGCGGAGGGGAGGCCCAGCCGCAGGATCTGCTTGGTGATGGTCTTGTCCACCCGCAGGCGGCGGAAATTGACCCGCGCCCCGTAGACGCCGGTATTCTGCCGCCAGAGCATCAGAAGGCCGCTGAGGATGTGGGCCAGGATGGTAGCGATGGCCACGCCCGCCACGTCCCAGTGGAAAACGCAGACGAAGAGCAGGTCCAGCAGGATATTGATGACGCTGGAAACGATAAGGGCGTACATGGGCCACTTGGCATCCCCCAGGCCCTGGACCATGCCGTTCATGTTGTTGTAGATCACGTTGCCGCAGGTCCCGGCGAAGATGATGCGGATGTAGAGGGCCGCGTCGTCCAGGATGTCGGCGGGGGTGCCCAGCATCTGCAGCATGGGCCGGGCGGCGATGACGCCCGCCACGGTGATGAAAAGGCCCACGATCATGCTGAGGATGAAGGTGGTGGTCATGGCCCGCTCCAGCCCCTCCTCGTCCTTGGCCCCCTTGTACTGGGAGATGACGATGTTGGCCCCCATGCTCACGCCCATGAAGAGGGCGTTGAAGACCATCATGATGGCGAAGCTGGCGTTGACGGCGGCGAGGCAGTGGGTGCCGTCCTGGGCGAAGTTGCCCACCACCACCGAGTCCACCACGTTGTAGAGCTGCTGGAAGAGGTTTCCCAGAATGATGGGGAGGGAAAAGAGGATGATCTTTTTCGTAATGGGGCCCGAGGTCAGGTCCCGTCTGTCGGCTGCCCGCAGCAGCCGCGCCTGCTTGTCCATGCGGAGCTTCCCCCTTGGTATAGAGTCGTTTGGAACGATTATAGCAGGGGTTGAGGGAGAATGCAAGCGGCGCCTTGCGCAATGAATAGTGAATAGTGAATAATGAAAAATTGTGGAGCCCGCTGCGCGGGTATTGAAAAAGCGCGCAGCGCCACCGCCGTTATTCACTATTCGTTTTTCAGTATTCGTTATTCACTAAGGCGTCCCGCGGACGCCTTACAAATCCAGCGCCTCGAAGCGGCGGATGGCGCGGCGGCCCGCCAGGGCGGTGCCAAGGGCGTAGGCGAGGGCGGCGGCGGCCAGGAGCGGGAGCTGAAGAAGCAGCCCCGGCCCCTCCACGGCGGCGAGGAAGGCCAGGCCGGGGACGTGGTGCAGGACCTCCGCTATGCCCACCAGCAGGAAGGCCGCCACCGTAAAGACGATGAAGGGCCGCCCCAGGGCGTAGGCCGTCCTGAAAAAGCCGCCCACGAAAAGGACGTTGAAGCAGAGGAAAATGAGCAGGGCGAAGGCCAGATAAGTCCCGTTGGCGGGCAGCATGGGCACGGCCGCGTAGACGCCGCCCCGCAGGACCGTGAGCCGCAGCGCGGTCAAAAGCAGCATCAGCCCGAAGCCCGCGAGCTGGAACAGCAGCGTCAGCCGCAGCTTGCCCCGCACCACGTCCCCCTTGGGAATGGGCAGCAGGGCCGTGTAGAGAATGTCCCCGGCCTCCCGGGCGGACTGGAAGGAATAAAAGATCCCCAGGCAGATGAAAAAGGAGCCCACTAAGATGGGATAGCCGGGGATCAGCGTCATAAAGGAAAAAAGCAGGAAGAAGGGCGTCAGCGGCGAAAGGGCCAGGCGCAGTTCTTTTTTCAGCAGCTTCATGGGGTCTCCGCCTCCTTTTCCAGATGGGTCATGATCTCCTCCAGCCCCGGCTCCCGCAGCCCCTCGGCGGGGAAGGAGCCCGCGTCCTCCCGGCGCAGCAGCAGGCTCTCGCCTCGGCGGCTGCGGGCATGGCCCACGGCGGCCCGGCGCTGTTCCTCCGTAACCGGCCCCTCATAGAGCAGGTAGGCGGCGGCAAAGTCCTCCATGGCCCCGGCAAAAAGGAGCCGCCCCTTTTGCAGATAGAGAATGTCGTCCGCGCACTTTTCCAGGTCCGTGATGATATGGGTGGAGAACAGCAGGGTCACGCCCTCGTCCCGCAGGGCCAGAAACAGCTCCAGCAGCTCGTCCCGGGAGACCGGGTCCAGGCCAGAGGTGGGCTCGTCCAGGATCAGAAGCTCCGCGTGATGGGAGAGGGCCACGGTCAGGTCCAGCTTCACCCGCATCCCCTCGGAGAGCTGCTCTAACTTCTTGGCGGGGTCCAGGGCGAAGCGGTCCAGGCAGCGGCGGAAGGCGGCCTCGTCCCAGCTCTCGTAAAAGCCCGCGGTCACGGCGGCCAGCTCCCCCACCGTCTTCTTGGGGTAGAAGCGGGCCGCGCTCCCGGCAAAGCCGATGCGCTGCTTCACGGCGTATTCCTCCCTCGCCGGGTCCAGGCCGAAAAAGCGGACCTCCCCCGCGGCGGGGTGGACCAGATTCAGCAGGGCCTTCAGGGTGGTGCTTTTCCCGGCCCCGTTGCGGCCGATGAAGCCCGTGACGTGCCCCGGGGCGAGGGAAAAGCTCACGTTGTCCAGCGTAAAGCCGGGGTAGGCCTTGCAAAGCCCCTTTACGGTCAGCGGCAGGCTCATGGCGTTTCCCCCTCCTCGAATATGTGCGCTGCCAGGCGCTGAAACTGCTCCTTGGGCGGGATGGCGATGCCCCGCTTTTCATCCGCCAGCAGCAGCAGCGTGTCCCCCGGTTGAATGTCGAAAAGCTCCCTGGCCTGCTTGGGGATCACGATCTGTCCCTTTTCCCCCACCGTAGCGGTCCAGGCATAGCGCCCCTTGTCGTCCATGAAGAGGTTCTCGTCTGGTGTTATCCCCTCCGCACCGATC
>CAMVOG010000095.1 GCA_947169005.1 uncultured Clostridia bacterium
GGCGGCCCTCCTCCGTTAAGGCGGAGCCGTGCTGGGCCTGGCGGTCAATGAGCTTGAAGCCGAAGTATTCCTCCGTGCCGTTGATGCTCTTCCAGGCCTTGCTGTAGGCCATGCGCATTTCCTTGGCGGCCTTGTTCAGAGAATGATGCTCCGCCACGCCCCGCAGGAGCATGGCCGTTCCTCTCCCAAAGGCGCACTTGGGGTCTCCCTCCGGGACGAAAACCTTGATCCGTACCTTAAAGCTGACGGGTCCATTCATCGCGCGTCACACTCCCTGAAAAAATACCGGGGCTGCCCGCAGGCGGCCCCGGTGCTGTTTACTTCGCGTATTCGACCGCTCTGGTCTCCCGCAGAAGATTGACCTTGATCTGGCCGGGATATTCCATCTCGCTCTCGATCTTCTTGGCGATGTCCCGGGCCAGCAGGACCATCTGATCCTCGCTGACCTCCTCGGGCTTGACCATGATGCGGATCTCGCGTCCGGCCTGGATCGCGTAAGAACTCGCAACGCCGGGGAAAGCGCTGGTGAGCTCTTCGAGCTTCTCAAGCCGCTTGATATAGTTTTCGATGTTCTCGCGCCGGGCGCCGGGGCGAGCGGCGGAGATGCTGTCGGCTGCCTGCACCAGGCAGGCGATAATGGTCTGAGGCTCCACGTCGCCGTGATGGGCGGCAATGGCGTGAACGACGGCCTCGCTCTCCTTATAGCGGCGGGCGATGTCCACGCCGATGGAGACGTGGGAGCCCTCCACCTCGTGGTCGATGGATTTGCCGATGTCGTGCAGGAGGCCGGCGCGCTTGGCAAGCTGAATGTCGGCGCCCAGCTCCGCCGCCAGCAGCCCCGCGATGTGGGCCACCTCAATGGAGTGATTCAGCACGTTCTGCCCGTAGCTGGTGCGGTATCTCATGCGGCCCAGCAGCTTGATGATCTCGGGATGCAGCCCGTGAATGCCGGTCTCGAAGGTGGCGCGGTCGCCCTCCGCCTTGATGGTGGCGTCCACCTCCCGCTTGGCCTTCTCCACCATTTCCTCAATGCGGGCCGGATGGATGCGTCCGTCCGCAATCAGCTTTTCCAGAGAAATGCGGGCGATCTCCCGGCGGACCGGGTCAAAGCTGGAGAGGGTGATGGCTTCGGGGGTATCGTCGATGATGAGATCGACGCCCGTCAGCGTTTCGATGGCGCGGATGTTGCGGCCTTCGCGGCCGATCACGCGCCCCTTCATCTCGTCGTTGGGGAGGGGGACCACGGAAACGGTGGCCTCGGCCACCTGGTCGGCGGCGCAGCGCTGGATGGCGAGGGTGATGTACTCGCGGGCCTTGTCCTCGGCCTCCTCCTTGGCGCGGGTCTCGATTTCCTTGATCTTCATGGCCGCCTCGTGGGTGACTTCGGATTCCAGATTCTTGATGAGATAATCCTTGGCCTCCTCCGCCGTGAAGCCGGAGATTTTTTCCAGCATTTCCAGCTCACTGCGCTTGAGGAGGGTGATCTCCTCCTTCAGGGCTTCCGCCTCGGAGATCTTTTGGGAAAGGGTCTCGTTCTTCTTGTCTAAGTTGTCGCTCTTCTTATCCAGCGATTCTTCCTTCTGCTGGATGCGGCGCTCCTGCTTCTGCAGCTCGGAGCGGCGCTCCCGTACCTCTTTTTCGTATTCGGTGCGGTTTCTGTGGATTTCATCCTTGGCCTCGAGCAGCGCTTCCTTGCGCTTGTTCTCGGCGTCCTTCTTCGCTTCGTCAACGATGCGGCGGGCATTTGCCTCGGCCTCCGCGGTCTTCTGCTCAATGGATTTGTCCGCGCTTTCGACCTTCTTCTTATAGCTCTTCACGCCGTAGAAATAGGCGACGAGCCCGATCACGATGACGAGGGCGATCAATACATAATGAAGCCAATCCATGGACGAAGGCATACCTCCAATCTTTCAAATTTTGCAAGTATTCTGTGCTTTCCGCACAAGCGGGGGCAGCAGGAAATCTGAGTGCCGGATCTATCGGCCGCGTCAGCGGCAGCAGAAAACTGGCAGGTCCGCCCCGAGCCGGGGCGGCATAAGCATAGATATATCCCCATTATTCTATACTTAGTTAGTTTAATATTAATACGAAATCGGCCTTATGTCAAGGGATTTTACAGCTTTTTAGGGCACTTGTTTCATTTTTTCCGGGAAAAGCAGCTATTGAAGGTGAAGCGCCTCTGTGCTATACTAAATACATTATGAGTATGGGAGGTCACGTGATGGACGTGAAAAATGTAAACGATCAAGTGCAGAGCCGCGACAAGGTCATTGTTCGCACCAGTATTATCGGCATCGTGACGAACGTGCTGCTGGCAGCCTTCAAGGCCGTGGTGGGGCTCCTGTCCAACTCCATCGCCGTCACCCTTGATGCCGTGAACAATCTTTCGGATGCTCTCTCCTCCGTCGTCACCATCATCGGGGCGAAGCTGGCGGGGAAGGCCCCGGACAAGAAGCACCCCTTGGGCTACGGGCGCATCGAGTACCTCAGCTCCATGATCGTGGCGGCTATCGTCCTCTACGCCGGCATCACCTCTCTGGTGGAGTCGGTAAAGAAGATCTTCAACCCGGAGGAGGCGGAGTATTCCGTCGTCTCCCTGGTCATCATCGCCGTGGCCATCGTGGTCAAGCTGCTGCTGGGCCGCTTCGTCAAGGGCCAGGGGAAGAAGGTCAATTCCGGCGCGCTTGTCGCCTCGGGCTCGGACGCCAGCTTTGACGCGATCCTTTCCGCCTCCGTGCTGGCGACGGCCCTGCTGTTCCTGCTGACGGGCCTGTCCCTGGAGGCCTATGTGGGCGTCGTGATCGCGGGCTTCATCGTGAAAGCGGGCATTGAAATGCTCATCGACACCCTGGACGATATCCTGGGCCGCAGGGCAGACCCGGAGACCAGCCGGGAGATCAAACGCCTTCTCACCGAGGAGCCGGAGATTCTGGGCGCTTACGATCTGATCCTCAATAACTACGGCCCCGACAAGAACCTGGCCTCCGTCCACCTGGAGCTGCCAGACACCATGACCGTGGAGGAGCTGGACGAGCTCACCCGCCGGGTGGAGCAGAAGGTCTACAAGGCCACGGGCGTTATCCTCATCGGCGTGGGGGCCTATTCCCACAACACCGGAAACGACGAGGCTGCTCAGATCCGGGACGCGGTGCGGGAAAAGGTCCTGGCCCACGACTGGGCCCTGCAGTTCCACGGCTTCTATATCGACGTGGAGAAAAAGACCATGCGCTTCGACGTGGTTTTCAGCTTTGATATCGACCCCAAGGAGGGCCTTGCCCGGCTCCGGGAGGAGCTCGCCGCCGCCTGGCCCGATTACGCCGTCCAGATCACCCCGGACGTGGATATTTCCGAGTGAGCAGGCGGAAAGAAATCAAATTTTTATACAGTTATGCCTCGACAAACGGGCCCTTCTGTGGTAAAATAACATATTATTGACTGAGAGAGGAAACTGATTCGCGTGTCTAAATCCATGATAAACGACTTGACGGAGGGCAGCGTAAGCAAGCAGCTTCTGCGCTTCGCCTATCCTTTCATGCTCGGCAACCTGCTGCAGACGGTCTACAATATCGTTGACATGATCGTCATCGGCCAGTTCGTCGGGCGCACGGCCCTGTCCGCCGTGTCCTGCGGCGGCGACCTGGCCTCCATGTTCCTGTATATCGCCGTGGGCTTCACCGGGGCCAGTCAGGTGCTGATCGGCCAGTACGTCGGCGCGGGGGACCGGGAGGGCGTCCGCAAATCCGTGGGCACCACCTTTAGCTTCTGCGCGATCCTGGGCCTGGCGGTAACGATTTTCAGCATTTTCACCACTTCCGGCATGCTGCTGCTCATCAATACGCCGCCGGAGGCCATGGAGCAGGCGAGAGTCTATACCCTGACCTATCTGTCCGGCTTCATCTTCGTTTTCGGCTACAACGCCGTGGCCTCGATCCTGCGGGGCATGGGGGACTCCAAGCACCCGCTGCTTTTCGTTATCATCGCGGCGATCTCCAACCTGGTGCTGGACCTGCTGTTCGTGGCCGTCTTTAAGTGGGACGCTTTCGGCGCCGCCCTGGCCACCCTCCTGGGCTTTGCCATTTCCTTCATCTGCTCCATCGTTTACCTCTACAGGAAGCGGGAGAGCTTCGGCTTTGATTTCAAGCTCGCCAGCTTCAAGATTGACAAGGCCATCCTCAAGGCCATGGTCCGCCTGGGCATCCCCCTGGCAATCCAGCACGCGGCCATCATGGTTTCCATGCTCTTCATCAGCTCCCGCGTGAACTCCTATGGGGACGTGGCCACCTCCGTTACCGGCGTGGGCAATAAGCTGCGTTCCCTCATGAGTATCATTTCCAACGCGGTCTCCACGGCGGGAGCCTCCATGGCGGCGCAGAATCTCGGGGCAGGGAAGCCCGAGCGCGTGAAGAAGATCGTGCACGTGTCCCTGGTGCTGTGCCTGTCCGTCGCCATCCTTCTTTCCGCGGCCTATCTGCTGTTCCCGAGGGAGATGTTCTCCCTCTTCACCAAGGACGCCGATTATCTCGCCATGGCGCCCGAATACGCCCCCGTCCTGGTGGTCTATGTCTTCACCTTTGCCCTCATGTCCTCCTTCAATATCGTCATCAATGGCGTGGGGGACGTGCCCATGAGTTACCTTGTCGGCATCATGGACGGCGTGGTGGCCCGCATCGGCGTGGCGCTTCTGCTGGCCATCGTTTTCAACTGGGGCATCTACGGCTATTGGTACGGCAGCGCCGGGGCCGGCTTCGTCGCCGCCGCCATCGGCTGCATCTACTATTTCAGCGGCAAATGGAAAACCCATCGGCTCCTCATCGAATGAGCCATCCTATATCAATCGAATACTGGTAAAAGAAAGGAAGAAGTCTTATGCAAGAGACCGTCAAGGTCGTAAAATTCGGCGGCAGCTCCCTGGCGGACGCCGAGCATTTCAGAATGGTTGAGCAGATCGTGAGGGCGGAGCCCGAGCGCCGCTACGTGGTGCCCTCGGCCCCCGGCAAGCGGTCCTCCGGCGATACCAAGGTCACGGATATGCTCTATGAGTGCTATAACCTCGCCTCCCGGGGCGGCAATATCGACGAGGCCTTCCAGCGCATCATCGACCGCTATGAGCTTATCATCCAGGGCCTGGGTCTTACCCTGGACCTTTCGGAGGAGTACGCCACCATCAAGGCCTCCTTCAAGCTCCACGCCGGGCGGGACTACGCGGCCAGCCGCGGCGAATATCTCAACGGCATCGTCCTCTCCAAGCTCCTGGGCATCGACTTCATCGATGCGGCAAATGTCATCCGCTTCAAGGAGGACGGCAGCTTTGACGACGATACCACCGACAGCATCCTGCACGCGGAGCTGCAGCGCCATTACCGGGCCGTGATCCCGGGCTTCTACGGCTCCATGCCCAACGGCACCATCAAGACCTTCTCCCGCGGCGGCAGCGACATCACGGGCTCCATCGTGGCGAAGGCCGCCCGCGCCGCCCTCTATGAGAACTGGACCGACGTTTCCGGCGTCCTGATGGCCGATCCCCGCATCGTGGAGAACCCCCAGGGCATCAACTATATCACCTACCACGAGCTGCGCGAGCTCTCCTACATGGGCTTCTCCGTGCTGCATGAGGATTCGATCTTCCCGCTCAGAAAGGCGAAGATCCCGATCAATATCCGCAATACCAACGACCCCTCCGCCAAGGGCACCATGATCGTTCCGAACGGGAGCAGCATCCCCGACGAGAAGCACGTCATCACCGGCGTGGCGGGGAAGAAGGGCTTCACCGTGCTGCATATCGAAAAGGCCCACATGCACTCCGAGATCGGCTTCGCCCGCCGGGTCCTCGAGGCCATTGAGGACGAGGGCATCACCTTCGAGCATCTGCCCTCCGGCATCGACACAATGAGCGTGGTCCTTTCCGGCGAGATCACGGGGGAGCAGCGCAGCCGCATCCTCAACGCCATCTGCGTCTCCTGCCTGCCCGAGTACATCGGCTTTGAGGACGGGCTGGCTCTCGTGGCCGTCGTGGGCCGCGGCATGGTGAACAACAAGGGCACCGCCGCCCGCGTCACCTCCGCCGTCGCCTCCGCGGGCATCAACATCCGCATGATCGACCAGGGCTCCAGCGAGATCAGCATCATCCTGGGCGTGGACGAAAAGGACTTCGAGACCGCCCTGCGGGTGATCTACGAGGAATTTGTGAAATAAAGGCCCTTTTTCCGGGAAATTGCCAAACTTGTTCTTGACAAATCCCGAAAAGCCTTTATAATAATATAGTCTGCACGAAGTGCGGACAAATCCTTGCCCGGCAGGACCGGGCCATACGTCCAGAAGGAGGTGCGATCATGGCAAAGATCCAGGATAACTATGAGGTCATGTATATCATCGACCCCACGAAGACCGAGGAAGAGACCGCCGCTATCGTTGAGAAGTTCAAGGCTCTCATCGAGGCGAACGGCACTCTGACCGAGATGGAGGAGATGGGCAAGCGTAAGCTGGCTTATCTCATCAACGACTTCTCTGAGGGCTATTACGTTCTTGCGAAGTTTACCTCTGCCCCCGATTTCCCGGCTGAGCTGAAGCGCGTTCTCGGTATCACCGAGGGCATCCTGCGCTCCCTCGTGACCCTCGTGAAGGGCTAAGGAGGCCATTATGCTCAATCACATTGACCTGATGGGTCGTCTCGCCCGCGATCCCGAGCTGCGCAGGACCCAGAGCGGCATCGCCGTTACCAGTATCCGCATCGCCGTGGACCGGGACTATTCCTCCCGCGACGGCGGCGAGCGCCAGACCGATTGGATCGACGTGGTGGCCTGGAGAGGTACCGCTGAGTTCATCAGCAAGTATTTCACCAAGGGCTCCATGATCGTCGTGTCCGGCAGGCTGCAGACCCGCGATTGGACGGATCGGGACGGCGGCAAGCGCACCAGCGTTGAGGTCGTGGCCGACAACGTCTATTTCGGCGACAGCAAGCGCCGGGATGGCGGCAACGGCGGCAGCTACGGCGGCAGCTACGGCGGCAACGGCGGCTACAACAACGGGGGTTACTCCGGCAACGGAGGCGGGTATTCCGGCTCCGGCTATGGCGGCGAGGGCAATTACGCTCCCGCTCCCATCGAACCGAATTTTGAGGCTGAGGACGACGGCGAGCTGCCGTTCTGATCCCGGCTGTATTCTTGAACGGATTGGAGGTTCAGGCATTGAACAACGAGAGAGAAGTGAAGGGCGGCGCCCGTAACCGCAAGCGCAGAAAGGTTTGCGCGTTCTGCGTCGACAAGGCCCAGTATATCGATTATAAGGATACCGCGAAGCTGCGTCGTTATCTTTCCGAGCGCAGCAAGATCCTGCCCCGCAGGACCACGGGCACCTGTGCCATGCATCAGCGTGAGCTGACCGAGGCCATCAAGAGAGCCAGACAGATCGCTCTCCTGCCCTATGTGACCGACTGATCAAAAAGTTAAAAAAACCGGCTGCCTATCGAGGCAGCCGGTTTTTTGCGCTTGGCTTTTACGCGTTGTCCCAGGCCAGGTCCAGGGCGATCTCCATCATGTCGGTAAAGCTGTTCTGCCGCTGCTCGGCGCTCAGCTCCTCACCGGAGAAAATGTGGTCGGAGATTGTCAGCAGGGAGAGGGCCCGTTTTTTGGAGGCCATGGCCTCCAGATAGAGGCCCGCGGTCTCCATTTCCACGGCCCGCATGCCCATGGCCCGGAAGGCCTCGTTGGCGTGGGGGTTGGCGTTGTAGAAGGGGTCCGTGGTCAGCACGGGGCCCACGTTGGCGTGGACACCCTTGGCCTCCGCCAGCTCCACGGCCCGGCGCAGCAGGGCGAAGTCCGCCGTGGGGGCCAGGGTGGCGGGGAAGTCGTACTGATGGGCGAAGTTGGAGTTGGTGCAGGCGCTCATGGCCAGCACCAAGTCCCGCACATGGGTGTCCTCAGACAGGCCGCCCGCGGAGCCGATGCGCAAAATCACGTCCACCCCGTAGAAATTGTAGAGCTCGTGGGCGTAGAGGCACATGGAGGGCACCCCCATGCCGCTGCCCATGACGGAAATGCGCTTGCCCTTATAGGTTCCGGTATAGCCCAGCATGTTCCGCACGGTGTTGAAGCAGACCGCGTCGGTGAAATAGGTCTCCGCCACCTTTTTGGCCCGCAGCGGGTCCCCGGGCATGAGCATGACCTTGGCGATCAGCTCGGGATCGGCCTCGATGCAGGCCGAGGGAGAGGAAAGGATTTTACCCATTTGCATAACCTCCTGCGC
>CAMVOG010000096.1 GCA_947169005.1 uncultured Clostridia bacterium
CCGCCCCGTGCCGGCCTTGTTGGGCCGGTCGGGATCGCAGGTGAGGCCCCGGGCCAGCTCCACGATATCCGCCTTGCCGGAGGCGATGATCTCCTCCAGATAGGCGGGGTCCGACAGAGCGCCCACGGTAGCGACCTTCGACTGCTTCATATGGGGCTTGATGGCCGCCGCCAGGTACACGTTCATGCCGTCCGGCTGAAACATGGAGGGATGGGTCACGGTGAAGGCCCCGCTGCCCGCGGAAACGTGAAGGATATCGGGGTAGCCGTCCAGCCCCTCGGCGATGCGGACGCCCTCCTCGACGCCGTAGCCCTCCGGGGTGCCCTCGCTGCCGCTGATGCGCAGCTCCACCACCAGGCCGGGGACCTCCTTTTTGATGGCCCTGCAGATCTCCCGGGCCAGGCGCAGGCGGTTTTCCAGGCTGCCGCCCCAGCGGTCCGTCCGCTGGTTGGTGAGGGGCGACAGGAACTGATGGATCAGCCAGCCGTGGCCCCCGTGGACCGTCACCATGCCGAAGCCCACGGATTTGGCGTATTTCGCGCCCCGGACAAAGTCCGCGATGGTCTCCTCGATGATCTCCTCCGTCATGGGCAGGACGTGATAGCCCCGGTAGTCCGTCTCCATGGGGCCGTACATCTGCATGCCCAGGTCCCCGGTCTGGGTGGCGTGGACGCCGCCGTGCTGCAGCTCCAGGGCGGCCACGCAGCCGTGGCGGCTGATGGCGTTGGTCACGTAGCTGTAAAAGGGCAGGCCGCGGAAATTGTCATAGGCCAGCATCCCGCCGCCGTAGGCCATGCCCCGCTTGCTGACGCCGCCGCCGCTGATGCAGACAGAGGCCGCGCCGCCCAGGGCCTTGCGCTCATAAAAGGCGCCCGCCTCGGGCATCAGAAAGCCGTCGCTGTCCAGATAGGAAATGCCCATGGGGGCGGAGAAAATACGGTTGCGGAAGAGGGTGCCCCCCGCCTGGATGGGGGTAAAAAGATGCGGATAGTCGTGAACGCTCATGTCTCGATCTCCTTTCCTTATTCCACCGCCAGCTTCACCACGATCTTTTCCACGGGGGCGGGCATTCCCGCGGCGATGCGGGGGGCGTGGCCGTCCTCCGGGAAGAAGAGGGCGAAGTCCCCCGGCCGCAGATGGGCGGAGGTGAAGCGCTCCGGCGGTTCGCCGTAAAAGCTGATGTCCTCCCCCTCGTCGTAGCCCTCGCAGTCGGCCAGGGCCTCGGCGGGGCAGCAGGGGATATACTCCTCCCCGGAGACCAGGTATTGCAGGTCGATATACCGCCGGTGGGTCTCGAATCGGAGGTCCAGCACGGTTTTCGTCTCATAGCTCTGGACGCTGGCCCAAAGCTCCTCCCCCTTGATGGGATAGGTCCCCGGCGCGGCCTTCTCCGCCAGCAGCTTCTCGATGGCCGCGAAGCCCTCCTTCAATAAAGGATGCACGGCGAAATACCGCGCCGCGTTTTTGACGTTATCACAGATCATGGAACATATACTCCTATTATCTCACTTATCTTCAATCGCGAAAGAGGCGATTAACTATGTTTGTATTCTTTTTAAAGCAGATAGATTTGCAACAAAAACTTCCGACTCTGAATACAACGATTTACTCTTAGGCAAACAATTAATCTTGATTAATCCTTTTACAGCCCATATTGCCGTTTTGAAGTTTGGAAAAGTATTGTTATACTCTCGGACAAATCGATTGAGAGCTTTTCGGTTAGCGAGATCAATTCCTTGTGGAAAAAAACAAGCCAGCACAAAATTGTAGCGAACTTTTTCGTTTGAAAAAAATGATTTCTGCATGTAGACATCAAATAATCCAAACCAAAAATACTTCAAATCGAACAGGTAATTTATAACACTAATTGGACAGTTGAATTCTTCAATAACAGTATAAATGATTGATTCTTTTTCCTGGGTAGTAATTAATGGTTTGTTAAATTTCCCCATTATTCCATTTATAATAATCTGTCTTAACTCTTTAGGCTTTTTTATGCTCTCTGAATGGCAGAATATAACAGAATTCAAGGCTGGAAACAGGAAGAAGCAAGAAGGTAATATACTATTATTAAGATAATATTGAATGCATTGATGATAGAAAAAAGCCTTGTCACCAAATAAAATGGCCAGGTCTGATAAGTCTATTACACCATCTTTCCCAACCAAAAAATAAATAGCTACTAAAAAGTCATATCCGTGTTTTCTTATTAGAACAGGAAATGATCTTATTCCTTTCTGTATTATTTGACGCACACGTTCCCCTGAAAGGGCATTTTCTTTCCCAATTTTATCAAGAGTAAGGCCCATAAAATATGATTTTAATATTTGTGTATTTCTATCACCCAATTGGCATTCTAAATCTTTCTCCGCCTCATTTAGCACCAACATCGGATCAACTTTTAACCAATTAACCAGCTTTTCTATTTCTTCAACAAGTTTTTTCCTTTCTTTGTACGATAGAAGCAATAGCGATGAAGGAATCTGTGCAGCAGTTGTATGGGGGCGGCACAATGAAGAAATCGTTGGAAGCTTAATGCCATTACATAGATTAAACGCATCTAAGAGAGGGAGTAGACGTTGTTCTCTATCGTTCTCATTCAGAATTGAAATCAAAAGAGCGATTCCGCGGTTTATTTCCTCACTTGCCAAATATGATTCAAATGCTTCTTTGACAACCTTGCAATACTGTGTGTTCTCAAATGAATCTATAGCAAAATCTTGACCTACCAAATCTATGTCATGAGAAATATGTTCTAACTGCTTTGCTTGATTGACAGATAGGCCATCTAAGAATAGGTTTCCCTCATATATAAGCGCTTTGATTCTCTCTTCAAAAGAAAGTGTACTTCCTTTCGGCAAATCCATATTATCACCATTTTTTGCAATTACTCGTTAAAAGCAGATGTGTCCAGGAGGCACATAAGCAACGCATTATCCGACGCTGGCAGTCACCCTCATCCATCGCTCCGCTGTCCCCCTTTCCCTACAAGTCGCAGAGGAGGAGGAATGATGCGTGGTTTTCAACTTGTCTTCTCATCAGCGTTTACCTAAAAACTGTCGCTATCAGCTACAGACTCATTGCACATTGCGCTTTACACATTTCCTGAGCCCTGAGCCCTGCTCCCTGTTCCCTGCTGCCTTACGCCCGCCCTATATCCCTTGCGATCTGATAGGCCATATTCGTGGCGGCGTAGATGTTTTTGACCTCCAGGCAGTCGCCCAACTGGTAGAACTCGGGGGCGGTGAGGGCCAGGGCGGCGGCCTCCTCCCGCAGGGGGACCATGCCCAGGGCGGAGACCACGGTATCCGCCTCGAAGCGGGCCTCGCCCGCGGGCCCCTCGGCCAGCACGGCGCCGTCCCCGACGGACTTCACCTTGGTATTCAGCTTCAGCTCGATGCCGAGCTTATCGAACTCGATGCTCACGGACTGGCCCTGCAGCAGGTTCCAGCCGAAGTTGGGGGCGGGGGCCATTTCCAGCACCGTGACCTTGCGGCCCAGGCCCGCCATATAGATGGCCAGCTCGCAGCCCACCAGGCCGCCGCCCAGGATCACCAGCTTCTCCCCCGCCTTCTCCGGGGCCACGTACAGCTCCTCGGCGGAGACGGTCTTTTCGATGCCGGGGATGGGGGGCACCGCGGGCTTCGCGCCCAGGGCGGCAATCAGCACGTCCGGGCCCACGGCCTGCACGTAGTCCGGGGTCACGGCGGTGTTCAGCCGCACCTCCACCCCGGCCCTGGGCAGCATACGGGCCTGGCGGGCCAGGTACTCGGCCAGGTGCTTCTTGAAGGGCACCTTGTCCTCGCAGCGGAGGACGCCGCCCAGCTCCGGCCCCTTCTCGCAGAGAATGACCTTGTGCCCCTGCTGGGCCGCCGTCAGCGCGGCCTGCATGCCGCCGACGCCGCCGCCCGCCACCAGCACCGTCTTCCGCTTCACGGGAGGCGGGGCGAATTTGGTGTCATGCTCGTTGGAGATCTCAGGATTGAGGGCGCAGCAGAACTGGCCCCGGGTCATAAGGCTGGAGAAGCAGGTAAAGCAGCGCAGGCAGGGGACGATCTCGTCCTCCCGGCCCGTGCGGGCCTTCAGGGGAATATCCGGGTCCGCGATAAGGCCCCGGGCCAGCTCCACCACGTCCGCCTGGCCGGAGGCGATGATCTCCTCCAGATAGACCGGGTCGAAGAGGGCGCCCACGGTGGCCACGGGGGTCTTGACGTGCTTTTTGATCTCGGCGGCGTACTTCACGTTGACGCCGTCCTCTAAGAACATGCTGGGATGGGTGACGGTAAAGACCCGGGCGTCCTCATGGCTGCCGGCGGAGATATGCAGCAGGTCCACCTTCCCGTCCAGGGCCTCGGCGATGCGGACGCCGTAGGCGGTGTCGTAGCCGCCCTCATAGACCTCGGAGCCGCTGAGCCGGATCTCGATGGGGAACTTAGGGCCCACGGCCTCCCGGATGGCGGCGATGACCGCCAGGGGGAAGCGCATGCGCTTCTCAAAGCTGCCGCCCCACTCGTCGGTACGGGTGTTCAGCGTGGGGGACATGAACTGATGGAGCAGCCAGCCGTGGCCGCCGTGGAGCGTCACCATGCCGAAGCCGCACTGCTTGGCGTAGAGGGCTGCCTGGTAGTGCTTTTTGATCGTGCGCTGGATGATCTCCTCCGTCATGGCCTCGTAGACCACCTTCTGGCCGAAGGTCTCCCCTTCCCCGGCCACGGGGCCGTAAATGGTATGGCCCTGGCCGTAGGAGATGCGGGCCCCGCTGCCGCCGTGGCTCAGCTCGATGGAGGCCACGGCCCCGTGGCGGGCGATGGCGTCCGAGAGCTTGTTCATGTGGCTCTTGCCCGTGGGATCGTCCAGCAGGATGTGGTTGCCGTTGGCCAGGGCGATCTCGGAATCCACCATGGCGTCCCCGATACATACGGAGGCCGCGCCGCCGATGGCCTTGCGCTCATAGTAGCAGATCAGCTCATTGATGGGGTGATTCATGTAATGGGTGTGATGCCCGCCCGTGGGGGAGGCAAAAATGCGGTTGCGAAAGAGGGTCCCCGCAAGCTGGATGGGGGAAAAAAGATGGGGATATTTGCAGACGTACATCGCAGTCGCTCCTTTTTGTAGTGTATATGCATATAGTTTAGCACTTATCTGTCCGCTTGTAAAGACGCATCTGCGCTCTGCCCCGCCGCGCTTATTGTATGGATGATCCTTTGCGTATCGGCTTCGTCGGCAAGCGCAAGGTCTCCACCCTGTCATTGCGAGACCAGTCCGCAGACCGGTCGCGGCAATCCGTATTTCTCCTCGGGCCGTGTGCGGGGGGCGGATTGCCACGTCGCTGCGCTCCTCGCAATGACAAGGAGGGGGCCGCGTCGCTGCAGCCCGGCGGATTGGCAGGCTCAGGGGGACATGGCATAATTATAGGTTGACTTTTACCTATTATTTGTTATACTATTTCACAGAGGTGAGTATCATGAAAATCAATACCGGCGCCATTGTGACCGCGACGGAGGCAAATCAGAATTTTTCCAGGGTCGCAAGGCTGGCGGAGGCAAAGGGCCGCGTCGTAGTGTTTAAGAACAACCGTCCCAAGCTGCTTGTGATCGACCTGGACACCGACCCGCAGATCGAAATGACGGAGGACGAGAAGCTGGATTTTGTCGCGGCGCGCATCCTGCGGGAGCACAGGGCCGCCTTTGAGGAGCTGGCGAAATGATCAAATTCTCCAAGGAAAAGATCCTGCTGCTCCATCAGCTCCTGGCGGAGGCCACCGGAGGCGGCGTGGGCGTGCGGGACGAGGGCCTGCTGGACAGCGCGATCGAAGCGGCCTACGCCGGATACGGGGATCAGGAATTCTATCCCACGAAGGAGGAAAAGGGGGCGCGGCTCGGATACGCGCTGATCTCCAACCACGCGTTTCTGGATGGCAACAAGCGGATCGGGATCTACGTCATGCTCTCGTTTCTTGAAATGAACGGCATCCGGGTGGACTGCACGGACGCGGAGCTGGTGCGGATCGGGCTGTCCGTCGCCGACGGGAGCATGAGCTACGAGGAGCTTCATCAATGGGTGCTTGAGCACAAGGCGTAGGGCGGTCCGGCCCCTGGGCTCCGCGTTTTGCCCCGCCGCGCAAAAAATCTGTGTAAATCCATTGCAGAGCGGGGCGGCTTGTGCTATAATCCAAATAGAATAGCGTTTAGCCGTTAAGCGCTGAATAATAAAATGCTCAAAACAGAAAGGCGGGTCAAGAATGTACGAGAAATTGGTCTTTGAGTTTCCCCAGGAGTATAATGAGATCGTGGCCGAGGGCGACGATCCCGGTTTTGTGGTAAAGCCCCAGGCTTACTTCCGCGGCGCCTCCCAGATCCCCGGCTCCGAGTTCAACCAGAGCTATCAGATCTTCGTCAAGCCCTTTTTCCTGGACCGTGTGCAGCACCGGCACGTGAAGGACGAGTTCCTGGTCTTCCTGGGCGCTTCCTTCCCCAACGTCTTTGATTTCGACGCCGATATCGAGTTCACCCTGGGCAAGAAGGGTGAGGACGAGGAGACCTATCACATCACCAAGCCCACCATCATCCGCATCCCCGCCGGGGTCTACCACTGTCCCCTGCATTTCAAGCGGGTCGATAAGCCCGTCCTCTTCCTGGCGACCCTCTTCACGCCCATGTTCGGCGGCGTCTACGACATGCCCGACGGCACCACCCGCGAGATGTACTACAACGGCCCCGTGCCCTGCAAGTACAATCCCAACAAGAAGTGCGACACCTGCGGCAAGTGCCTGCAGGAGGACTGGAAGACCGCGAAATAAGGAATCGGAACATACGAGCCGCCCTGCCCCCCGGGCGGGGCGGTCTTGCAGAATGGAGGAGTATTCATGCAGGAAAAATACGAAAAGCTGTTTTACGAGCTTCAGCCCGAGGCCTTCGACGGCGGGGACTGGAGCAACTGCACCCAGATGTACTTCCACGGCGAAAAGGACATCGACGACGCCGTGATGTACACCGGCTATCAGATCATCAAGAAGCCCGTGAAGCTGGAGCAGGAGCCTATCTTCCACCGGGAGATGGAAAACCTGGTCTTCCTGGGCGCCGATCTGCCGGACGTGTTCAAGAATTTCGACGCGGAGATCCATTTCTACATGGGCCCCGCCCTGGACAAGATGGAGAAGATCGTCGTCACCGAGCCCACCCTCATCAAGGTGCCCAAGGGCTGGTGGCACTCTCCCCTGACCTTCGTGCGGGTGGATAAGCCCGTGCTGTTCCAGGCCGTTCTCTTCGCCGGGAAGCCCGGCTCCCTCAAGTGCGTGCAGGCCCCCGAGGGCCCCCGCTACGAGTATTCCGAGGCGGAGACCCACCGCAAAAAGTGGGTGGAGGACCCCGCGGCCCTCAAGTCCGTGCCCTGGACCGTCATCAACGAGGACGGCGTGGAGCTCTACTCCGAGGCCGGGGCCTACGATCCCGAGAAGGCCCCCAGCTCCCTCAACACCGTCATCCGCCCGGGCTACAAGTCCAAGCCCTACGGCGACGACAGCACCGTGCTGAAGGCCCCGAAGCCCGCGCTGACCGAGGAGACCACCAAGTGCGTGCTGGCCCTGCCCAAGGAGGTCACGGGCTGGGGCGAGTGGTGCCCCTCTCCCCAGGCCTATTTCCGCGGGGACATCTACATGGAGAACGCCACCTACAACGTGGGCTGGCAGATCTTCACGGGCCCCAACGACATGGAGGAGCCCCACTTCCACCAGGGCGTGGACGAGTATATCTTCTTCACCGGCTCCAATCCTCTGGACCTCTTTGATTTCGACTGCGAGATCGAGTTCTTCATGGGCGACGACCCGGACCATCTGGAAACCAAGATCATCACGAAGCCCACGGTGGTGCGCCTGCCGCCCACGGTCTGGCACTGCCCCATCAAGTTCCGCAAGGTGAAAAAGCCCCTCATGTTCCAGGCCGCCTTCATGCACGGCACCTGGGGCACCATCACCCGGACCCAGGCGCAGAAGGACAAGGGCTTCTTTGACCGCAAGTGGGCCTATGACTACATGGGCGACAACGTCCGCTTCTGCCGCTTCGACGACAAGAAGCGCTGCAACATCTGCGGCAAGTGCTTCCCCAAGCCCAACATCAAGGAAGACTGAGGCAATATTTATAATGTATAAAACCAGGGCCGCGGCAAAACGCCGCGGCCCTGGTTTTTCCCTTCATTGTCCATTATCTA
>CAMVOG010000097.1 GCA_947169005.1 uncultured Clostridia bacterium
ACCTCCTTTAGTGCTGAGTGCTGAGTGCTGAGTGCTGAGTGGACGCTGTTTTATCGTTTCCCTCGTCCCCTGTTGCCTGTTGCCTGTTCCCTGTTGCCTTATTCCCCCGTGGGGACCAGGGTGAACTGGCCGTGGAAGATCCAGTTGATGAGCTTGCGGAAGAAATCCAGCAGGCCCATGCCGCTGCTCCCCTCCTCGGTCTCGGTGGCCTCCTCGGCCTCGGTGGCGGGCTCGGTCACGCCGCTTTCCGCCCCGGCGTCGTCCTCAAGGGGAAGCTGGCCCCGGTTTCCGCGCTGGAAGGGCGCGGTGCCCTCCTCGCCCTCAACGGGCATCTGGCCGAAGGCGTTTTCGCCGTTCTCATTGCCGAAGGGCATTTGCCCGAAGCCGCCCCGGCTGCCGCGGCCGCCCATGTCGGTGGTCGCGCCGCTCTCGGCGTCAAAAGGCATTTGGCCGAAGGTGCTTTCACCGCTCTCGCCGCTCTCGCCGCCGAAGGGCATCTGGCCGCCGAAGCCGCCGGTCATGCCGCCCTGGCCGCCCATCATACCGCCCATGCCGCCCATCATGCCGCCCTGGCCGTTGCCCGCGGAGGCGGTGGCCGTGGTGGTCTTGCTACCGACGGAGAGAGTATAGCTCTCGCCCTGGCTGAGACCGTCGGCGCAGAGGGTGACGCAGTTGGCGCTCTTGGTGGCCATAGTGGAAACAAGGGTCTTGCCGGAGGCGTCCGTAACGGTGAGGGCGCTGCCCTTGGTCACGGAGACGCCGTTGAAGAGGACGTAGGTCCCGGAGGAGGGCACCTGGTTCATGCCATTCATGCCCACGGTCAGCAGGGTGCCGCCGTTGTAGGTGCAGGTCCCGTCATAATCCATGGCGGAGTTGCCGCTGTTTGCTGAGCCGAAGACGATGGTGGTGCCGCCGTTGATGGTGATGTCGCCGCCCAGGTTGCTGCCGAGGTCGCCGCCCGCGTCAAGGCCGTCGCCCCCCGCGTCCACGGTCCAGGTGCCGCCGTTGACGGTGATGCTGATTGCGGTCGCCGTATCGGAGACGGCGTTGATGCCGTCGTCGGAGGCGGTGATGCTGCCGCTGCCGTTGTTCAAGGTGATCGCGGCGCCCTCGATGCCCTCGCTGCACTTGGTGACGGTGATGGAGGGGCCGGCGCTCGCGGTGCCGATGGTGACGGAGCCGTCGGAGTGGATGGCGTCGTCGCCGCAGGAAATGCTGTAAGTGCCGCCCAGGACGTTCAGCTCCGTCTCGGAGTGGAGAGCGTCCTCCCCGGCGGTGACGGTATAGGTTCCGTTTTTGAGGGTCAGGGTCCCGTCGCAGGCGACGCCGTTCTTGGCGGCCTTGACGGTGAGGCTCAGGCTGCCGTCCACGGTGACGGTGGCTTCCTCGGCCCCCTTAAGGCCGTTCTTGCAGGCGCTGCCGTCCAGGGTGAGGCTGCCGGTGCCGGTGAGGGTGAGGCTCGCGCCGGCCTTGACCTTGATGGCCGCGCCCTCAAAGGCGTCGGCGACCTCGGTATCGGTGGAATCCTCGTTGGCGGGGTCCTCCTTATCGGTAAGGGTGACCTTGCCGGAGATATAAACGGTGGTCTCGGTCTCCTTGTTGCAGGAGAGGGGGGCCGTTTCGCTGCAGGTGAGGGTCAGGTCCTTCAGCACCAGGGTCACGCCCGTGGTGCCCTTTTTCACGGTGATGCTGCCCTCGGCGCAGGAGCCCGTGATCGTGTAGGTCCCCGCCTCGTTGATGGTGAGGTCCGTTCCCTCGATCTTATAGCCGCTGCCGCTGCCCGAGGCAGTCACGCCGCTGTTTGTAAAAGTAAGGGTGACGGAGCTCGCGGGCTCCGCCGCCAGCGCCGCGGGAGCCAGGCTGAAAAGCACGGCCAGAGCCAGCAGCATGGCGGCCAGGCGGCTCAGCTTCCGTTTCGTCTTTGTCATTGTCGTTTCCTCCTTTTTGTGGTATCCATTAAAATCAGATTTGTCGGGGCTGTCTTTCCCCTTCACTATCCTTTTTCGGAGACCCCGAAGAAAAAAATGGGGTCGGGCTTATTTTTTTAAAGAAAATGCCCGGCAGTAAAAACTGCCGGGCAAGATGCGAGCCAAGAGCTTATAACATTTTCTCATAATCCTGCCTGCCATAGAAAAAGCGCAAAACAAAGACTGCGCCACGCTCTTCCTCCGGGCGATAGATAAGGATATAATGACCGATCACCGCTTTTCGATAACCTTTTTCCGCAAGACGCGGCAGGCGGCAGCACTCACAGGATAAAGGGTAGCGCCGAAGCTGATCATAGCACTCCTCCACCTTTGCGTACAGCTTACGTGCCGCCGTCGGGTTGCCCAGAGACACCGACAGGTAAGTCATGACCTCCTCCAGGTCTCGCTGGGCGCTTTGGGTCACGATCACCTTATAGTCCATATTTCTCTCTCAGCCCACGCAGAGAGTCCTCCGCGCTGATCGTACGCCCTTGACGCAGATCCTCCTCCGCCTCCTCCAGCTTACGATAAACCTCATGCATCGCCATGGTCCGTTCAAAGGTCTCGATGCTCATGACGACCATATCCCCATAACCGTTTTTGGTTACGAAAATCGGTTCGTGCGATTGATGGCAGCGTTCAGAGATGTCGCTGGTATTCTTTAAATCACGGATCGGAATGATTTGCGGCATTATTAATCCCCCTTCGGCTTAATTGTGGCTTTATTATGCCACATCTGCGTCGACAAGTCAATGCCCGGCAGTAAAAACTGCCGGGCAAAAAATCCGAGGCGCCGCCAGGCGCCCCGAAGAATTGTCCATTATCCATTGTCAATTGTCCATTGTATGCAGGCTGTCGCTCATGAGGTCTGCCAGGGTGATGCCGTCGAAGAAATCGTCCAGCAGCTTATTCAGCTTCGTCCACATGGGCAGGGTCTCGCAATGCCCCGCCCGCTCACAGGAGTTGGTTTCCTCCTCCAGGCAGGCCACCGGCGCGTAGGAGCCCGAGGTCTGCCGCAGGATGCTGCCCACGGTGTATTCCTCCGGCCGACGGGCCAGCTTATAGCCGCCTCCCCGCCCCCGCATGGCCAGGACAAAGCCCCCGCGGCTCAGCGTGGCCAGAATGCCCTCCAGGTATTTTTCCGAAAGGCCCTGCCGCTGGGCAATATCCATGAGGACCACATAGTCTCCCTCGTCGTGCTCGGCCAGGTCCAGCATCACTCGCAGGGCGTAGCGGCCCTTTGTTGAGATCATCATCGTTCTGCTCCGTTTCTCATGGCCCGCCATAAACCTACTGAAATGGCGGATTTTGTCTTGAAAGGAAACGGCGCCGCGGCAGGCGGCGCCGTGTTCTGATCCTTCTTATTCCTCGGCCTCGGAGAAGTCCTCCTCTTCGCCGGGATGCTCCAGCCGCTGCTGGATGCGGTCATCCATTTCCATCATGGGCACGTAGTCCATATCCACGCTCTGCCCATCGGAAAGATGATCCAGCAGCTTCTCCACCAGGCGGAGCATATCGGCGGCCTCCTCCTCGCTGAGGCAGTCGAACATCTGCTCATCGAAGCGGATCATGCCCTCCCGGCACTGGATGGCCGTTTCGTTCCCCTTGGGGGTGATGCTGAGCATGTTGCGGCGGAGATTGAGCTGGTCCACCTTCTTTTCGATGAAGCCGGCCTTCTGCAGGCGCTTGGTGGACAGGGCGATGGAGGCGGGCGAGACCTTGAGCCAGTCCGCGATCTCCTTCTGGGTGCAGCCCTCGTTATTGGCGATATAGGCCAGCACGGGGAGCTGCCCGAAATACAGCCCTGTGTTCAGCGCGGTCTTGGTAAGCAGGGTACGGCGAAGCAGAAACAGGCTGTCCAGCTTCCAGGCGAGCTTTTTCACTTCGTTTGACATGATGGAACCTCCTTGTCCGAAACCGCGGGGCATCATTAAGTGACTAATATTATAGACTACATTTCCCTGTCTGTCAAGCGCCGCGCTTCGCGCATTTTCTCTTTTTTCACCAAATATTTACAAAAACCGTTCGATAGCGCGGTTGAGCTCGTCCAGCTCCTCCCGGCGGCCGCTTTCCACGGCCTCCACGATGCAGTCCGCCAGATGCTCCTTGATGAGCACCTTGCCCGTATTGTTGATGGCGCTGCGCACGGCGGCAAGCTGCACCAAAATCTCGGCGCAGTCCCGCTCGTCCTCCACCATCTTCTTCACGCTTTCCAGGTGGCCGATGGCCCGGGCCAGGCGGTTGACGACGGCGCGGGTACTCTCGGGGGAATGGGTATGCTCACAGCGGGTCAGCGTGCGGACCTCGCCGTCCTTCTCGCTGAAATAGATCTCCCCGGCCACGGCTCAGCCCCCCTTTGCCGCCTTCAGCGCGGCGTCCGTTTCCTTCATGGCGTCCAGCAGCACGTCCCCCACCACGGCCAGGTCCTCGGGGGCGAAGGCCTTGGGGAAGTTATCGCTGAACAGGATCTGGGCGGAGGGGGGGAACTCCTCGTCCGCCTCCCAGAGCATAAGGCGCAGGGTGAGGCCTGGCATAAAGTCCAGGGCATAGCCCGCGTCGCCGCCCTTGATCTTCTCCGCGCCCATGGTCTCCAGGACCGCGCGGAAATCTCCCAAACGCTTGCCATAGGTGAAAGCCAGGCGGTTGATGCAGCGGCCCGTGAACTGCTGGTTGTACACGTCGCCCCAGGGCATTTCCTTATAGGTATAGAACTGCCCGGCGGCCTCGCGCTTCGTTCCCTCCAGCAGGTGGCGAAGCAGAAGGATCTGTCCCTTCCCGAGGCCGTTCAGCCGGTCCGCCGGGACCCGCCGCTCCACGCAGCGCACCGCGTAATCCGGGAAGGCGACCCGGTAGAGGTTGCCCAGAAAGGTGAGCTCAAACTCCCCCGCCTCCTCGTCCCAGGTAACGCGGCAGCGGGCCGCGATCTCCCCGGGGTCCTTATCCCGGTAAAGGGCGCAGTAGTGGGCAAAGGGCTTTTCCTGTATGTTGTTGACGATCTCCCGCTTTTCCATGGGGACCTCCTTAGCTTTCAGGCATTAGGGACCGAGGAATACATTGTCCATTGTTCAATCCTCTCCCGCGCTGGGGAAGAGGGAGGCGTTGGTATGGGGCACGAAGCAGGCGGCCACGAACTCGTCCATATAGCCGGGGTGACTGCTGAGCTCCATATAGGTCATGTTGCGGCCGATCTGCGTCACCTTCTCGGTGGCCTCGTCGGAAATGAGCATGGCGTAGGCGCCGGAGAGGGAGGAGTTGCCGATATAGGTATACAGCTCCCGGTCAATGTCGGGCAGCATGCCGATGCGGATGGCGTTCTTGATATTGATGCCGCTGCCGATGCCGCCGGCGATGATGACCTTGCCGATGACCTCCACGGGGAATTCCAGGGCCTCCAGCATGGTCTTGATGGCGGAGAAGATGGCGCCCTTGGCCCGGATGAAGTTATCCAGGTCAACCTCGGTGAGGGCGATCTCGCGGCCTGTGTCGCTCTCGTCCGCGAAGGCGACAACGTAGCTCTTCATGCCGTATTCGTCCGTGCGCACACGCTCGTGCTCCACGTTGATCTTGCCCAGGGGGTTGATGATGCCGCAGCGAAACATCTCCGCCACCGCGTCGATGAGGCCGCTGCCGCAGAGGCCGATGGGCTTCTGCCCCTCGCCGCCCACGATGGTGAGGGCGGGCTTCAGGGTCTCCTTGTCGATGGTGACGGCCTCGATGGCCCCGTCCGTGGCGCGCATGCCGCAGCTGATATCGCCGCCCTCAAAGGCGGGGCCGGCGGAGCAGGCGCAGCTCATCATAAAGTCCGCGTTGCCGAAGACCAGCTCGCCGTTGGTGCCCAGGTCGATGAAGAGGGTCATGTCCTCGGCGGTCCAGATCATGGAGGCCAGGGCGCCGGCGGTGATGTCGCCGCCCACGTAGCTGCCGATGTTGGGGGCGATGACCAGCTCGGCGTTGGGATTCACGGAAAGGCCCACGTCCCGGGCGACGAGGCCCGTGACCTCCATAAAGACGGGGACGTAGGGCTCCATGCGGATGCTCTCCGGGTCGATGCCCGCGAAGAGGTGATTCATGGTGGTGTTGCCCGCGATGGTGAGGCGGCACACGTTCTCCCGGGGCAGCTTCGCCGCCAGGCACATATTGCGGATAATGGGGTCGATGGTCTCGGCAATGACGGCCTTCTGCAGCTTCTCCAGCCCGCCGGGACGGGTGGCCTCGATGATGCGGTTGATCACGTCCGCGCCGTAGCGGATCTGCCCATTGCCGGAGGAGGCCTTGGCCAGGATCTCCCCGGTGGCCAGCTCCACCAGCACGGCGGAGACGGTGGTGGTGCCGATGTCGATGGCGATGCCGCAGACCTTATGCTCGGTCCCCTGGCTCCACACGTCCAGCAGCAGCTTGCTGCCGAAGCGCTCCTCCACCAGACAGTTGACCTTGAAATCCGCCTCCCGCAGGGCCTTGGGCAGACGGCTCAGAGCGAAGTGAGTGGGCACGACGGCGGCGCCCAGGGCCTCCTCCAACGCGCCGGAAAGGCGCTCCAGGTCGGACATGGCGTCGTCCAGGCTGGGGGGCGTCAGCTCCACGGGGACGGTGGTAAGGCGGGTGCCGGTGGCGAGGCCCGCGCCGAAGATCTGCTCCTTGGTGCTGTTGAAAATCTCGATCTCGTCGGTGTTGCTCAGGTCCGCGATCTTCATGCGGCTGCGGTAGGCGGAGGCGATATCCGGCACCAGCACGGTAACGTCCGATTCCGTCACCTTGGCTTCGCAGGCCAGGCGCCAGCCCGCGTCATAGTCCTCCTGGGTGATATGGCGGGTCATGTGGGAGTCCAGCTCCCCTTCCAGCAGGCGCACGCGGCACTTGCCGCAGGAGCCGTTGCCGCCACAGGGGGCGTCGATGGCCACGTTGGCCTTTTTTGCCACGTCCAGCAGCTTTTCCCCGGGCTGCGCGGTGATCTCCACGTTGTCGCCGCCCTCGATGGCAAAGATGATTTTGTGTTCCATGGTATGATCCTTTCTCTAATGGATTCGTACACGATTCCTCTCAGACACGGGAAAAGGCCGGGGCGCCCACGGCCCTTTCCCGTATTTGAGCTGACAGCTCCCGCCGTCTGCTGCCGAAAAAGGGGGAGCGGATGCTTCCGCTCCCCCTCGTTTTGTTCCTTAGCAGGAGCAAAGAGAATGCAGGCTCAGACCTCAAGATAGCTGTCCGCGAACAGGGTCTCGTTCTTGATGATGTCGCAGGACTTGATGGTCTCCATGAGGCGCAGGTCGCAGGGGTTCACGATGGCGGAGGTGAGGCCGCACATCATGGCCATGGCGACCATGGCGCTGTCCATGATGGGACGGATGTGCTTGGGCATACCGTTGGAGTTGTTGGACAGGCCGCCGGTGGAGTTGAGGCCCTGCTCGGCGATCTGGCGGATGAACTCAAGAACGTCCATCTGCTTGTCCTGCATGCCCTTGATGACCAGGAACAGAGGATCGAACCAGAGGTCCTCAGGCTCCATGCCCAGGGTCAGGCCGCGCTCCAGCATCTCCTGCAGATAAGCCATACGCTCGTCGTTGTCGGCGGGCACGCCGGCCTTGGAGCAGAGGGCCACGCAGATGGCGTCGTTGGCGGCAGCCAGATCCAGATAACCGATGCGGTCGCCCGCGTCGGCGGAGTTGACGATGGGCTTGCCCTTGGCGCGGTTGTAGACGGAGATACCGGCCTCGATAGCCTTCATGTTGGCGGTATCCAGGGCCAGAGGCACGTTGTCAAAAGCGCCCTGCAGGGTCTGGACAGCCCAGGTCATCAGCTCCACGCCGTTGGACTCGGCAGGACCGATGTTCAGATCGAGATAAGTAGCGCCGGCGTCCAGCTGCTCCTTGGCTCTCTTGAGGATGGGCTCGGGGTTCATGGTGTTCATCGCTTCGCGGATAACGGGAGAGATGCAGTGAATTCTTTCACCGATGACGACAAATTTTCCCATAGCAGATATCTCCTTTACAATTAATTGCGTATTACAAGGGGCCGGGAGGCGCTCAGGCCTGCAGCTCCTTCATAAACTTCACAAGGCCCACGGCCTCGGTGGGGCCGACGACGACGTTCCAGTCGGGCAGCTTGGCCTGCACCTCGCCCTTCAGCACGGCGACCTTGCCGGGGAGGACCAGGGTGCGGTTCTTGATCTTGCCCGCGATGTCCTGCTCGGTCATGAACTTGGCGATGGAGTTGGCGCTCAGCTTGCCG
>CAMVOG010000098.1 GCA_947169005.1 uncultured Clostridia bacterium
ATTTGTCTATGCCTTATGCCTGCTTACGGCAAATATAGAGAAGATGATTTGTGTTGCCCAATAGCTCTCTCTTTTCGGAAAAAGCCAGATACCATTCAGCAAGTGCTTCAAATTCCTCATCGGTCATAGAAAAGTCGGGACGCTTTTCAATGGGTTCCATCAATCCGTCCACACCTGCCGTCGTTATCCATTCGACAGGCTTCTCACGGAAAAGTCCCTCAAACTCTGCAATATCATATCCTGTAAACAGTTGTTCCTTAAAATGCCTTACCTGATAATCCTCTGTGAAGTTCTCTGCTTGTCCTTCAGCCCAATTTCCGTAAAAATAGTTTGCATACATGATCGCAAACACAGACAGGAAGGCAAACATCATTACGCCATCGGGTTTCGTGACCCGAATCGCCTCATCGATTGCACGGTTTACTTCATCTGCTTCATACAGATGATACATTGGACCGAAGAGCAGCGTTACGTCAAATGCGTTATCCGGGAAACGGCTCAGATCCGTTGCATCTCCTTGAAAGGCTTTCAGCTTCATGATCCCTTTGCCGTTTTCTCTAAGCACTTCGAGATTGCTCTCGACAAGCTCGACGGCCGTTACGTCCATGCCTTCCTTCGCAAGCGCAATAGAGTATCTTCCTGTTCCGGCGCCAACCTCGAGTATCTTTGATCCCTTGGCTGCATAACGATGGATGAAAGACATTGTAGTACGGTATTCCAGCTGACCGTGCCGCGATCTTGCAGTCCTTCCATCTTCGTCGTACTGAGCGTAAAAGCTGCTTATTATTTCTTTTCTGGTACTCATATACGTTTCCTCACAAACGCCTGTGCCATTGCCGACGGGCTTGGGCAATTGCCTCGTGTTCAAACAGGAAGGAGGCGCTTCCTTACGAAGTGCCTCCTTCGGGCTCCGCGTTTTTGCTATGCTTTCTGTCAGAACATTTCCTTGCTCATGTTGTCGATCTCGCGGGACAGGGCCTCGTAGACGCCGGGGAAGGTGCTCATAGGCAGACCCTGGGAGGCATTGGGGATGAAGTAGAGCTTGCCGCACTCCTCGCAGGCCCGGCGGACCTGGGCCGCCACGACCTCCTCGGTCCAGCCCTCATAATCCACGGTGGCGGAGTCGATGCCGCCCATAAAGCTGATGCGGCCGCCGTACTGCTTGATGAGGGCGGGCACGTCGTTGGTGGTCATGACGCCCTGCCAGATGTCGATGCCGATGTCGATCATGTCCTCCACCAGCGTGGCGGCGTAGGAATCGGAGTGGTGGACGATCAGCTCCACGCCGTGGGCCTTGTAGTAGCCGTAGATCTTCTCGTAGGCGGGCTTGATGAACTCCCGCCACATATCCGGGGCCATGAAGGTGGAGGTCTGGCTGCCCCAGTCGTCGTGATGGAAGAGGGCGTCGGGCTTGATATACTTGCAGAGCTCGGCGGCGTAGTCCAGCTCAAACTGGGTGATCATGTCGATGATCTCGTGCATCTCGTCGGGGTACTCATAGAAGTCCACCAGGCAGTTCTGGATCTCCAGCAGATAGTGGCACTGCTCAAAGACGCCGGGGGCGAAGAAGGGAGTCACGAACTGCTCGTTCCGGTCCACGGCCTCGGCCATGGCGATAAAGGGCTCCCACTCCGCGCCGTCATAGACCACCTGGGGGACCTTCACATAGTCCCGCCAATGCTCAATGTCCTTGATCACGATCTTGTCCGGGGTGTGGACGGGGAAGGCCCCGGGGGTGCCCACGGGCCAGGACTTGGTGACGCCCCAGGCGTTCACCACGTTGTGCTCGCCCAGCTTGGGATTGGGGTTGCGGTTGCCGAAGGGAGAGCCCATGATAATGGCAAAGGGCTCATACTGATTCACGAAGCGGTCCGGGTGGCCGCCGTGGATGGTCTCCAGAAGATTTTGTCGTTTGGTCAGCATTGGATTCGCTCCTCTCAAGTTGATAGCTTGGCGCGGCCTGACGGGCAGGCCGCGCCATCGGGTAACTTAATTATACGCTTACGAATCGGGTCAAGTCAAGCCCTGTCCGCATTATTCGGCGCGGGCGTCGATCTCCTTCTGATACTGCTCCACCTTGTCTCTGGTGATGCGGAAGCCGAAGAGCAGAAGCAGGGTGCCCACGGCGCAGAAGATAGCGGGAACCAGACCGAAGGGGATGGTCAGTGCCTGGCGCACACCGGCGGTCAGAGTCTCCCCGGCAGCCAGGGCGGGCTTCACGACGGAGTCGTAGGAGATGCTGGTGAGAACAGCGCCGATGATGACGCCGCGCAGGAAGATAGCGATCTTCAGAGGCACGTTCTGCAGACCCATGATCCAGCCGGAGGCATCCTTGCCGTCCTTCCAGGTGGAATAAGTGACGGCGTCGGCATAGAGAGCGGGAGCGGAGGCCAGGGCGATGCCGTAGAAGAAGAAGGCCAGGGTGATGAACACGAGGACCATGGCGGCCGAGTCATAGCAGAGATAGACCAGGAAGAGGAACAGGGCCATGCCGATATAGGAGATGATCATGGTGGTGCGGGAGGAGAACTTCTTCGCCAGATAACGCATGACGAAGGCACCGACCATGGCGCCCAGCGCCGTGGTGAGCACGTAGATGGCCTGCAGATCGGCTCTGCCGTTCAGCGCGTCAACAAAGTAGTATACGGCGGAGGCCTTCACGACGAAGTTGACGCTCCACTTGGCCAGGTCGGCAATGATGAGGAAGATGAGGTGTGGGTTCCTGCCGAGAGCCTTCAGCATCTCGGAGAACTTCATCTTGTTCTTCTTGGTGAGCTTCACGGTCTGCTCGGTCTCCACGTCCTCGTAGCCGTCGGTCATCTTGAAGTGCGCGAAGTAGGTGAGGACCATCACGATGCCCAGAACGAAGGCGACGGCGGCGAACTGATTGGTCTCGCCCACGATGCCGGCCAGGACCGCCGCGAAGGGCAGGCCCAGATAGGAGAAGGCCAGGGAGCCGATGTTGTTCCAGGTGGCGCGGGAGGAGGCCAGGGTGGCCTTGTCGTCCGGGGTCTTGCCCACGACGGCGACCAGGGCGGAGTTGGCAACGTAGCCCAGGTTCCATACAAAGTGGGAAATGACGGCAGCCGCCACGATGATGATGGCCGAAAGGGTCACGTTTTCGCTGAAGCGGATGAACTGGCAGGCGAAGAGGAAGGGCACGATCCAGGGAGTCAGCACCAGCCAGGAGCGGTAACGGCCCCATTTCTTGGCCTTGCCGCCGTTGATGATGGCGCCGTAGATCCAGGACAGCGCGGCGTCGATGATCGAGAAGACCGAGTTGATCAGGGCCGCGACGGGGGCGGTGAAGTTGGCCAACGTCGTGAGAAAGCGCATGAAATAAAAGGTCTCGACGTTGCTCATCAGCACGAAGCCCGCGTCCCCGACGCCGAAGAGGTATTGCAGCGCAAAGGATAGCTTTTTCTTGGTACTCATCTTTTCTTCCATAGGGGTTCCTCCTTGTATATTATGTGGGGCTTTTCAACGCGCGTCCCGGTCGGGCGCCGCTCCCGAGGCGGAGCGGTTGGCAGGGACGAGCGGTTTGAACATAAACGCGGATGTACTGATTTGCAGCAATTCCGTCAAATTTACAAATTATTCATATTTGTCTTAATATAAACGTTAAAATAAATAAAAACAAGAGGGAAACGACCACTTGCTATGCAAGTACTATATCATTGAGACAATAAAATGTCAATAGTATTAAAAAAATATGAACAGAAAAAGCCGGAAAACAAAACGGGAGCGCAAGGCCGCAGCCTCGCGCTCCCGTTATCTTCTTGTTCGCCGTTTTATACGTCCATCGCCGCGTAGAAGGCCTCCCGCACGGCGGAGGTGATGTTGCCCGCCCGGCTGTGGCAGTCGCCAAGCAGGACCGTCTTTTCCGCCAGACCTGAGAGAGCCTCCAGCGCCTCCTTCCGGGGACGGACGCCCAGGGAAAACACCACCGTGTCGCAGGGGAGGGAAAGCTCTCTACCCTCGCTGTCTTCCGCCAGCACACCATCAGCGGTGACGGCCTTCAGCCGCAGCCCGCCGCGGAAGCCGACGCCCGCGGCCTGGGCCAGCCGATGGACGCGGCTGATGGCCTTGTCCTTGCGCTCCACGGCCTCCATGCTCAGCATGTCGATCACCGTGACCTCATGGCCCTCCCGGGCCAGGGTAACGGCGGTCTCGCTGCCCGTCAGCCCCGCGCCCACCAGGACGACGCGCTTGCCGGGCTTTTTCTCGCCCCGGTCGACCTCCACGGCCAGGCAGACGTTCTCCCCGTCGATACCGGGCACAGGCGGCACGATCTGGCTGCTGCCCACGCAGAGGAAGACGGCGTCGGGATGCTCAGCGCGGATCAGCTCCGGCGTGGCCTCGGTGCCCAGGCGCAGGTCGATGCCGGGGGTCCGCTCCGTCATGCGCACGGACCAGGCGGCGTAGCGGGCCACGTCGCTTTTCAGCGGATTGGCCCCCGCGTCCAGCAGGGTCCCGCCCAGGGCGGTCTCCTTTTCAAAGAGGACGGGACGGTGCCCCAGCTCGGCCAGGCGGCGGGCCGCCTCCATACCGGCGCAGCCGCCTCCTACGATCACGACCTTTTTGGAGACCTCGGCCTTGCCGCGGCCCTCGAATTCCAGCTCACGCCCCGCCATGGCGTTTACGGAGCAGCGCAGGGGCTTGGGGCAGCCGTGGGGATCGTCCCCGGTACATTGGTTGCAGCGCAGGCAGGGGCGGATCTCGTCGGCCTTGCCAGCCCTGGCCTTGTTTACAATCTCCGGGTCCGCGATAAAGGGCCGGATCATGGCGACCATGTCCGCCTTGCCCTGGGCGATGGCCTCCTCCGCCAGCTCAATGGTGAAGGAGCCCACGCTGGTGACGGGGATGTGCAGGGCCTTCTTGAAGGCGGCGGCCAGGTGGACGTTGGTGGGCCGGGGCATGTAGTAGGGCTGGATGATGTAGTCGATGGTGCGCACGTCGTACATATTGCCCGCGCTCACGTGGATAAGGTCGATCTTATCCTGGATCATCTTGGCGAAGGCCAGCTGCTCCTCCAGCCCCATGCCCTCGGGGGCCTTCAGCAGTTCGTCACCGGAGATGCGCCACTCGATGGCCATCTCGGGGCCGATGCGCTCCCGCACGGCGTCGATGAGCTCCAGGGCGAAGCGGCAGCGGTTTTCCATAGTGTCCGCCCCGTATTCGTCCGTGCGCTTGTTGAAGAAGGTGGAGTAGAACTGGCTCACCGTGTGGCCGTGCCCTCCGTGGAGCATGACCATGTCGAAGCCCGCCTTTTTGCAGCGCTCCGCCGCGTCGGCAAAGTCCTTGATAAGGCCCCGCACCTCCTCCTTCGTCAGATCCGCGGGCAGGTACTCCGTCCGCAGATTCAGCTCAATGGAGGCCACGGCCCCATAGCGGTGGATGGCCTCGGCCACCTTGAAGAGGCCGTGGACCACGAAGGGGTCCGCCAGGTTTACCACGAAGTGGTTTTCGTCGGCGTAGGCCTGGTTGATGGGGCTGTCCCCCACGGTGACGATGCCCGCGCCGCCCCGGGCCATGGCCGCGGTGAAGGCGACGAATTCGTCGGTCACAAGGCCGTCCCGGGTGCAGAGCATGGGCTCGGCGGGGGAGACCTCGATGCGGTTGCGCACGGTCAGAGGCCCGATCTGAATGGGCTGAAAGATGTGCTGAAAGCTCGTCATGGTCGTCACGCTCCTTATTTAGTTCAGAGTTCAGAGATCAGAGTTCAGAGCCGCCGGGGTCAATCCCATTCCGGGTGACGCTTGCGGTAAAACTGCGCGATGCGCAGCTCCGCCATGGCGTCCCTGACCGCCTGGGAGGGGTCCCGGGTAAAGCTGCCGTTTTCCACGAAGGCTCCGCTGGTGTTGGCGACGGGGGAGAGCTCATAAAGCGCGTGGGCCGCCTGCATATAGCTGCTGCCCTTGCCGAAGCCGCACTGCTCGAAAAGCAGGTCCATCAGGAAGCAGGGGCTCACGGCCGGGCCCTCGCCCACCAGCTCCGTGCCCAGCACCTCCTTGGCCGCGTTGTTGGCCCAGAAGAGGTAGCGGGTGGTATAGTAGTTGTAGAAGCCCTCCTCCTCGGAGGTGTCCAGGTCGATGCCCAGGTCCGTATAGGCGGAGTTGGAGTCCCCCAGCCAGGGCTTGTGATCCCCGAAAACCACCAGGACCACCGGGTCCTCATCCTCCCGGAGATTCCGGAAAAGGTAATTGATCCACAGGCTCGTGTCCTTCAGGCTTGCCAGGTAGTTGTTCAGAATATAATAGGTGCTGTCGTAGCTGTATTCGCCCTCCCAGAGCGGGTCGCCCCAAAGCAGCTCCGTGCTGCCGTAGGGCCCGTGGCCCTGGTAGGTCACGGAGAAATTGAAGTAAGGCCGGTCCTTGTCCCGCTCCTGGTAGAGTCTGAGGATATCGGGGATCAGAATATAGTCGTAGCAGACCTTGCCGTCGTTCATGGGCCCGTAGCGGTCCTCCAGGAAATAATAGTTCTCAAAGCCCAGGTAGCGGTTGATGTTCAGCCGGTTGTAGAAGGAGTTGTAGCAGCTGTGGCTGCCCTCCGTATGATAGCCCTGGTTGTTGAAATAGCGCACGTAGGAGCCCGTGTCCCAGCGGAAGCTCTCCACCTCGGGGAAGCCCGTCACAAAGCAGCGCTCGGTGTCCACGGTGCCGCCCGCGAAGATGTTGGTGACCAGGTCGCCCGTATAGCTCTGGGCCTCCAGCTCGTGGAAGGGGCGGTAGGCCTCCGGGTCGATTCCCTCAATCCCCAACCGGCCCAGATCCGCGAAGGCCTCCAACTGAATGGCGATGATGTTCACCTTTTTCTCCGCCGGGATGTCCTCTTCTTCATAACGGCTCAGGATCTCCAGGGCCGCGGCGTCGGAATAGCCCTCCGGACGGGGAGGGAAGGCGCCGGGAATGGAGTGGAGGAAGGGGTAGACGAAGCCGTGGGAGATATACTTCTGCGTGGTTGACCATTGGGCGGCGCCCTCCAGGGTCTGCGTGGTGGCGGTGTAAAGGCTGTCGTCCATCAGCGCGCTTCGCAGAGGGAAAAAGCATACCACCAGCGGGATCAGCCCCAGCAGCCGCCAGCGCAGGCGGATGCGCCCGCGGACCAGGAAAAAGAGGAACAGGGTCCCCAGTACCACCAGTGCGATGAACAGCAGCAGCGTGCGGTTGAGCTGGATGACGTATTTGTCCCCGCCCGTCAGGCGCAGGGCCATGGAGATCAGCTCCATGTCTGAGAAGATAAAGGGGTCGTCCCGGAAAATGAGCTTAAAGTAGTTGCCGCCCGAGGCGAAAAAAACGGGCAGCGCCGTTGCCAGCCAGGCGATCCAGGGCCGCCCCGTCAGCACCCAGACCAGCAGCAGCAAAAAGAGGATGGGCAGCGTATTGAGCAGCAGGAGCCGCCCGTCCGCCAGGTATCCGGTGAAGAAGCGGGTCTCATACCAGCCATAGGCCAGCCGCAGGCTGAAAAGGCTCAGCAGAGCCGTGAACAGAAGCAGCCAAAAGCCGTTCCAGCACCAGAAAAGAACGGGCTTTTTCGCTGCCTCTCTTTGAAACAAAAAGCAGGAACGAATCTTTTTCATATGGACCTCGATCAAAACAAGAAATAGTGTGCAAAGGAAGTATACCACAGCTTTCCTTGAATGTTAAGCACAAATTCCGCCCGCCGCCGACGGCGAGCAGAATTTACAGTAATTTAAAATTTACGTCCTTGCGTCTTACAGCGCGACAGCATATAATAAAACCATCAAGGATGCATCAAAGCTGCATCATGGTTTGGACAAGGAGGCCTTGGGCGTGAATTGGTTAAGACGCATCATGGAGGGACGGTATGGGCCGGATCAGCTCGGTTTTGTGATGATCGGCGCCTCCATCCTCTTGAATCTGATCGGGAGCTTTACCCGCTTCGGTCTGCTGAGCCTGGTCTCCCTGGTGATCCTGATCCTCTGCTTCCTGCGCATGTTTTCCCGGAACGTTCGAATCATTACGGTTCCTACAGGCGGCTTGTTTTTACGTATGCCATGGCGGACAGCGTTTTCTGCCAGGACCTGGATGCTGAAAGCAGGCACCTGAAAGTCTTTATCCTGAATCTCAAGAACAGTCTGCAGGTCTTTGCCGAACCGGCGCTTTTCCATGGAAAGATAGTAACTGACCGTGCGCAGTTCTTCATTTACACTAA
>CAMVOG010000099.1 GCA_947169005.1 uncultured Clostridia bacterium
ACGTACCCTTGCCCCTCCCAGTTGCAACAGCCTGTGCTCTTGACGCGGCGGAGCTCGTACCCGCTGGGATATTCCCAAGGGCTGACCGTATCCGTGTACTGTCGCTCACTCTTTCTGTAATGCTGTGAAGGGGTATCGAGAGCCAGCGCGTGGTGGGGACGGACGTTATTGTAAAAATTGCGGTAATCGTCAAATTTCCGTTTTGCGTCCTGCTCGTCAAGAATCGTAGTCCACTTGAGCAACTCCCTGGTCAAAGCCCGGTTAAAGCTCTCCTCTTTGCCCTGCGTCTGCGGATGGAGTGCCCTGCCGTGAATGGTCAGGATGCTCAAATCCATAAGCCACACCTCAAAGCGTGTAAAGCCTGTGCTTTGAGCCGTTCCCCAGGGATTGCCGTTATCGCAAAGGAAAATGCGAGGCAGCCCGTAGGTCTGAAAGACGCGCGTCAGAGCCGGTTTGATTTCTTCGTAGGTTTCCGAAGCCATAGGCTCACAGAAAAGATTAAAACGGCTGCAATCATCAACGATGTTCAAGGGAAAGCAGCGCCGCCCGTTTGCCATGGTGAAGTATCCCTTGTAGTCTGCCTGCCACATTTCATTGGGTTCATCCTTCTCAAAGCGTTGGAAGGGTGTTGCCGCAAGACTGGCTTCCTTGGAGATCAACCCATTTCGTTTTAGGATGTTGTTGATCGTCTTAACGCACGGCAGATTGGTATGCCCCTCGTTTTCAAGCATACGATGGAGCTTTGCGGCACCGATGGCAGGGTACTCATTTCGCAGGTCCACGACCAAACGCTCCATGTCTTCGGAGACCCGATGAATCGTTGCGGGGCGACGGCTTTGATTGGCCAGCTTCAAACCATCTCGATAGCGATCCAGCCACTTGTAGCCGGTAGGTCTGCTGATGCCGTATTCCCGGCATAGGGCGGCCATTGACTTTTCTTTCTTCAAGGCCCGTCGGGCAAATACTTCTCGCATTTGATTCACACTCCTGCTATTCCAAGGCATACTGGATCACTCCTATTTTTGCCTTGATTGTATCAGAAAAGTGTAAACCATGTGCTTGCACAATCTGTAAACTATCTTATTACACTAAACAAATCTGCCGCCCGATAATCGCATCCCAATGAGCTGATTGTCGGTGGAGGTATTCGCCGATAGTGAGAAGAAATAGGTATTTCGGACCAGCTCACTCAAAGCAGAGACGACGCTTTAAAAACTATGTCGGAAACATATGATGCGGTTTAATGATACAATTGGGGAATGATTGCTATGAGCTTACATAAAAACGACTACCCTATTTTAGAATATGACACCGGGAGCAAAGCGATCATAATGCCCGGTCACAGCAGTGATTTTCACTTCCCCGAAAGGGCTGTTATGCTGTTTATGGAAACAGAAGTAGAGGACTATGCTTTGGAAAATGATTGTGAGATCATCGGTCAATTCGTCTCGGTGACAAAGCTGTTTCCCGTATATAAAGCGATCCATAACGGCGTCGAGCTTGCCCTTTGTCAGGCTCCCTTAGGCGGTGCGGCGGCCACCCAGATCATGGAACAGCTGATCGCGGGCGGTGTGAAAAAGATCGTTGCCGCAGGATGCTGCGGCGCCTTGGTCGCTGATGAAGAGGGCGACTTTTACATTCCGGTTTCAGCGCTGCGGCAGGAAGGCACATCCTATCATTATCTTCCGCCGTCACGGGAAGTGTCTCTTAACGCAAATGCCGTTCATACGATCGCCAGGGTGCTGCATGATCGCGGCTTTCGCTGCAAAACGTGTAAAACGTGGACGACAGACGGGTTTTATCGTGAAACGAAAGAAATGGTAGCGTATCGCAAGGCGGAGGGCTGCTCCGTGGTGGAAATGGAGTGCGCCTCGCTTGCCGCCTGTGCGGAATTTCGCGGCGTCGTATTCGGTCAGTTATTATTCACGGCGGATTCGTTGGCGAATATTGGATCGCACGACACACGCAATTGGGGCGATCGGTTTTTTGCTTTGGCTATGGATGCAGCTATGGACGCTGCGGCGGCGGTTTAGCTGTGATACAGTAAGCAAAATATCGCTCTTTCTTAACGCTTATATAATAAAAACCCGCCTGCGGGCGGGGGAATGGAGGATACCTATGAACGCAAAGACCTACGTGGAGCCTCAGACGACGATCCCCGTTTACGACGAATGCGACGTGCTGGTGGTGGGCGGCGGGTCCGCCGGTCATTCCGCGGCCATCGCGGCGGCCCGGGCGGGCTGCAAAAACGTGATCCTCATGGAGCGCTACGGCTATTGCGGCGGCGACGTGACGGGCGGCTACGTGCTGCTGATCCCCAGCCTCTCCTTCCATGACCATACCTACGTGCGCGGCCTCCAGGAGGAGTGGTTCACCCGCCTGCAGAAGATCCCGGACGCGGTCAACGGCCCCGGCCCCGAGCTGGCGGGCCGCACGGAGCCGGAGCTGCTGGCGAAGTGGGGGGCCGTGGGCGGCGCCACCGCCATCGCTCCCCGCCGGGTCTGCCACGGCTTCATGCTGGACCCCATGGAGCTGCGTATCGAAATGGACCTGATGCTCACCGAGCACAGCGACGCCATCCGCGTCCTCTACCACAGCTGGGGCGTAAAGCCCATCATGGAGGGCAATGTCTGCAAGGGCGTGATCTTCGAGTCCAAGGAGGGACGCAAGGCCATCCTCGCCAAGCAGATCATCGACGCCACCGGCGACGCGGACCTTTGCCGCCTCTCCGGGGCCCCCACCACCTCCTCCATAGACGAGGAGTGCCGCTGCTCTGCCACGGCCCTGGTCTACCGCATCGGCGGCTTCAGCTACCGGGAGTTCGGCAAGTGGCGCATGGAGAATATGCAGAAGGCCGGCGAGCTCAGCGCCGAGCTGACGAAGATCCACGGCTTCCGCTCCGCCATCATCGCCGGGACCCGGGACGATGTGAGCTGGGTCAACAACTGGCAGCCCAAGCGGGACTGCTCCAGGATCGCGGACCAGACCGCCACGGAGCTGGGCACCCGCGTCGTGCTGCGTAAGGTGCTGGAATGCTACAAGACCTACGCCCCCGAGGTCTTCAAGGACGCCTATCTTTACGACATCGCCCCCCAGCTGGGCACCCGCGGCTCCCACCGCATCGTGGGCGAGCACGTCATTTCCTCCAACGACTGGGCTTTCCCCAAGGAGCATGCCGACTGCATCGCCTGGCACTGCACCGTGGAGAGCCTGAATGACAACGCCCCCATCGAGATCCCCTACCGGGCCATCCTGCCCCAGAAGGTGGAGAATCTGCTGGCCCCGGGCCGCCATCTTTCCGCGGACCGCATCGCCATCGACAACGTGAATCTGATCCCCCAGTGCGTGGGCACGGGCCAGGCCGCGGGCGTGGCAGCCGCCGTCGCCGTGGCGGACGGTGCCAGCACCCATACCGTCAACGTGGCGAAGGTCCAGGATATCCTGGCCGGGGAGCAGGACGTGCCCCTGCCCCGCAACGCCCACACCGACAAGAGCTACACCGAATGTCTGGTGGAGCATGAATACGGCCTCTACACCGAGGCGGCGAAGAAGGCCCGGGAGCTGGGCGACGCGGCCAAGGCCTACCGCCACTGGACTATCTCCGGCGGCAGCGGCACGGCGCAGCACGAGTAACAATGGACAATTGACAATGGACAATGGATAATTGCGGTGGCCGCCTGCGGCGGCGGGATTTGATATGCCGCAAAAACAACGCAGCCTGTAGGGGCCACCGTCCCCGGTGGCCCGGCAGCAGGAGCGCGGACGCCCGCCCCATGCGGGCGAATACGCAGCCGTGCCCCCTGTGGGGCTGCTGATGGCGCACCGCAGGGTACTGAACGATGCAAAGGCCCCCGGCGAATCTCGCCGGGGGCCTCATTATGCTTTAAACTTTATACTTTAATCTTTAATCTTTACACTTTAATCTTTACACTCAAACACTTTCCTCACAGCGCGTCCGTATCGTAGATGATCGTCACGGGGCCGTCGTTGACGGAGGCCACCTGCATATCCGCGCCGAATTCGCCGGTCTCCACGTGGAAGCCCTTCTCCCGGCAGCCGGCGATGAAGCTCTCATAGAGGGGGATGGCGGTCTCCGGGCGGGCGGCGGCGATGAAGCTGGGGCGGTTGCCCTTCTTGCAGTCGGCGTAGAGGGTAAACTGGCTCACCACCAGAAGGCTGCCCCCCACATCCGCCAGGGAGCGGTTCATTTTCCCGGCTTCGTCCTCAAAGATCCGGAGCTGTGTGATCTTGCTCACTAATTTCTCCACCTGGGCGGGGCCGTCCCCCTCCTTCACGCCCAGGAGGACGAGAAAGCCCCCGTCCGTCTTGCCAGCAAGCCGCCCGTCGATCACGACGGAGGCGCGTTTCACTCTTGTAACGACTGCTCTCATTCCTCCACCTCCATGCTCCGGATCGCCTCTACGGCGATGCGGACGGCGCCGTCCGTGTCCTCCACGCTGGGCTCCTCGTGGCCCGCCGCGGCCCGCTCCTGGTTCCAGACCGTGTGCAGCACGGTCCCGCAGCGGACCCCCAGGGCCGCCGCCACGACGAAGAGGGCGCTGCTCTCCATTTCGCTGGCCAGGACCCCCAGCCGCTTCCAGGCCTCCCACTTCGCCAGCAGCTCCGGGGCCACGGGCATGCGCCCGGGGTCGTGCTGGCCGTAGAAGGAGTCCTTGCACTGCACCACGCCCACGTGACTGCGCAGCCCCAGCTGCTCCGCCGCCTGCTTCAGGGCCAGGGTCACGGCGAAATCCGCCGCCGCGGGGAATTCAATGGGGGCGTATTCCCGGCTGGTCCCCTCCTGCCGCACGGAGGCGGAGGCGATCACCGCGTCCCCGGGCAGGACCTTCTGCGCAATGCCGCCGCAGGTGCCCACGCGGATGAAGGTGTGGGCCCCCAGCTCCGTCAGCTCCTCCATGGCGATGGCCGCCGAGGGGCCGCCGATGCCCGTGGACACGGCGGAGACGGTCTTGCTCCCCAGCCGCCCGGTCCATACGGCGAACTCCCGGTTCTGCCCTACGAAGCGGGCCTCGTCAAAATACCGGGCGATGGCGGCGCAGCGGGCCGGGTCCCCCGGCAGCAGGCACCAGCCTCCCACGTCCCCGGCGGCGCATTGAATATGGTATTGCTTTCCGTTTACATACATGACGATCACTCCGAGCTGTATTTTCCTGTTGTATTTACGGACAAAATGCGGTATGATAAAGTATAATCCACAAAAGCGAGGTGAGAGGCTTGAAGAAAAGCCTGATCATTTCCATCCTCTGCCTGCTGCTGGGCCTTGTGATCGGCGCGGGGGGCTATCTGATCTACGATCTGGCGACGGAGCCGCCTCCCACCCCGACGGTGGAGCCCATTCCCGCCGAGCAGGCCTACGCGGGCACCGCCTGCCGCCTGGTGGAGAGCGCCTACCAGGTCCTCTCCGATCTGCGGGCCGGGGACTACGCCTCCCTCGCCCAGCGGGTCCATCCGGTCTACGGCGTTTACTTTTCCCCTTATTCTACCATAGATCTGAACGCTAATCAATGGTTTGCCCCCAGTACCCTCGCCCGCCTGGGCAGGGACAAAAACAGCCTTATCTGGGGCACGCTCCCGGGCAGCGGGGAGCCCATTGACATGACGGCGGAGGAATATTTCGCCCGCTACGTCTATGACCGGGACTACCTTTATGCTCCCGTAATCAGCGTGGACCGGGCGGCCTGCCCGGACAGCGGACGGGCGAACACCGCCGAGGCCTTCCCGGACGGGCGCTTCGTGGACCTGTACATCCCCGCCGACTCCGAGGACGGCGGCTGGACCCTCCTGCGCCTGGTTTTCGTGGACTACGAGGGCAGCCCCATGCTGGCGGCGGTGGTCCACAGCGAGAGCAGCGTTTGAGGCGGCTGTTTGCCGCCTCAATGAATGCGGTGGCCGCTGCGCGGCGTTTTTTTAATCTTTAAACTTCTTACACTTTAAACTTTTTTTACCTGCTTTAAAGCGGCTGTGTTCCGCCCATACTATAGGCGAATCGAAAGCATGGGAGGAACGAGTGTGAAAAAGCGGATTTCGATTTGCCTGGCGGCGCTGCTGCTGCTTTCCCTCTGCGCCTGTACGGGCGGCATGAGCGGCACGGGCCGGAACGACGCCACGGGCCCGGACGGGAACTACGTGGCCCCCAACGGCGAGACCGGCGGCACGAATACCGACGGAAACGCCAACGGGACCGACGGCAACACCGACGGGGAGCGGGACGAGCGCTTCGACGACAACCGGGACCTGGGGGACGATATCGACGACGGGCTGGACAAGGCCCGGGAGGGCCTGGACGACTTCGTGGACGACGTGACCGGGCGGGACGATGAAAACCGCGCCGGCGAGCGGAACGACCACGGCACGGGCCGCGCCGACGGCCGAGAAAACGGCGGCGCCCCCGCCACAGGCGGCGGCACTCCCGGCACGGGGCGGTAAAACGAAAGACAAGGCGGCTGGGATGCTCCCAACCGCCTTGTTTTTCATTTGCCTGCGGATAAAAGTCGATACCCGGAATATCTCTTATCTCTTATCTTTTATCCCTTATCTTTTATCTTCCTCAAAAGACTCCCGCCAGGTGCAGCAGCAGGGGGATGAAGACGCCCAGCACCACCAGGGCCAGGATGATGGGCCAGGGGCGGTACTTGTGGGCCCCGCCCTCCCGCTGGGGCAGCAGCTTCGCCGCCCGCAGGGCCTGCATGATGGGCTTGTAGAGCAGCAGGGTCAGGCCCGTGTTCACGCCGCTCTTCACCAGGTTGAAGGGCAGGAAGACCGAGGCCAGCATCCCGGCCACGACGCTGCGCTCCACGCCCATGTAGAAGGGGGTGATGATGTAGTTCCAGAGAAGCATCATCACGGTCATGCAGACCATACCGGCCACGAGGCCCGCAATGGCCCCCTTCATGCTCCGCCAGCGCTTATAGAACAGCGCCGCGGGTAGCACGAAGGCCAGGGTGGAGACGATGTTCATGAGGAGCCCGTAGAAGCCCGTGGTGGAGATGGAGAGCATCTCGATCAGCGAGACCAGCACCGTGATGATCACCGCCGTGAGGGGCCCGTACATAAAGCCCGCGATGGCGATGACCGCGTCCTTGGGGTCGTAGCTGAGGAAGCCCAGCACGTTGGGGATCAGCCGCCCGATCAGCACCGCCACGAAGGCCAGCGCCGTCAGCATGGCGGTGACGACGATCTGCCGGGTCCTGGAAATGTTTGCTGCCTGTGCCATAAGAAAAACTCCTTCCCGGCGGCGGATAGCACGGCCCGCCGCCCCGTAAAAAATAGACGCCCGGAAGACTTGTCTTCCAGGTGTCACATCTTTTTCGGAAAGGGATAGATATGAAACACATCTTCTTCCATCCAGACTATACTGTCGGTATCGGAATCGCACCGATTCAGCCAAAAGGCTCGCGGACTGTACCGCCGGTCGGGAATCGCACCCTGCCCTGAAGACACGTTTATCCGGTTGTCAAGGACAGTATACACCCGTGGGGGGAAATGTCAAGTAAAACTTGATTCCCGGCAAAAAAGGTGATATGCTGATGCCGTAAAGAAAAAGGAGTTGATCCTATGAACGAAGAGAAAAAGGCCCGCAGAAAGAATCTGCTGCGGAGCATATTGACGGCGGCGGCGCTGTTTGTCATCGGCCTGGGGCTGGTGGGCTGGAGCAGCTACGCCCTGGAGCTGTTTACCGTCGTGGCCGGGGTGTACATGGTGCTGTCCGGGCTGCTGCGCATCCGGGACGCGGTTTCCGTGAAGCGGGCGGGGAAGAAGGGCACCGAGGTCAGCGTGGCGGCGCCGCTGATCCTGGCCCTCATCGAGATCGTCTGCGGCGTGGTCTGCGGGCTGAGCAAGCTGATTTTGCCGGGCAGCGTGCTGCCCCTTTCGGGCGTAATGCTCATGGTCTTCGGCCTGGCGGAGCTGGTGAACACCGTCTTCCTGGCCGTCCTGCGCAGGAAGGCCGAGGTCCCCAAGCAGGAGACCGCCCCCGAGACCTGGCAGCCCAGCTACCAGCAGGACGTATACCCCACGGACATGGACAATTGACAGAAGGGCATCTCTAAAAACTCTGGCAGCGAAAAACAGAATGCTGTGGGTGGATTCGT
>CAMVOG010000100.1 GCA_947169005.1 uncultured Clostridia bacterium
AGCTGGACCTCAAGGGCCAGCAGCTGGTGGTGGATTTCGACGAGCGCCGCGCCGCCTATTCCTTCGAGATGCTCAGCGAGCTGGAGCCTGCCTACGCCATGACGGTGCATAAGTCCCAGGGCAGCGAGTACCGGGCGGTGATCCTCTCTCTGATGAAGGGAGCCGGGAGCCTCATGAGCCGGGCGGTGCTGTACACCGCTGTCACCCGGGCCCGGGAGCTCTTGATCCTGGTGGGCGACCCCGACCTGGCCGCCTCCATGGTGGCCAACGACAGGACCCAGCGCCGCTACAGCGGCCTGCGCATCCGCCTGGTGAACGGCGGATGACGGGGCATTTTTCTCTGCTGGACCTCTTTTATCCCCGGCGCTGCGTATTTTGCGGGCACGTTCTGGATAAAAATGTCCTGGAGGGGGTCTGCCCGGACTGCGCCGCCTCCCTGCCCCGGACCGGGGGCGGCTGGCGGACCAAGGGGGAGTTCTTCGATTACTGCGTTTCGCCCTTTTATTACGAGGGGCTCGCGGCGGAGGCGGTGAAGGCCCTTAAATTCCGGGGCCGCAGCGGGGCGGGCCGGCGCCTGGGCAAGCTGCTGGCGCCCTGCGTCCGGGACCGGGCCGGGGACTGGGACCTGATCTGCTACGTGCCCCTCAGCCGCCGCCGGGAGCGGGAGCGGGGCTATTGTCAGACCCGCCTGCTGGCGGAGGCCGCGGCGAAGGAGCTGGGGCGGCCCTGCGTCCCGGCGCTGAAAAAGACCCGGCATACCCCGCCCAATTCCGGCCTGCGGGGACTGGCGGCCCGCCGGGCCAACGTCAGCGGGGCCTTCACCGTCGTGAAGCGGGAGGCGGTCTCGGGCCGGAACGTGCTTCTGATCGACGACGTGATCACCACCGGGGCCACCCTGGGGGAATGCGCCCGCGTCCTGCGCATGGCGGGCGCCAACCGCGTCGTCTGCGCGACGCTGTGCAAGGTGAAGAAAAAATGAATTCCGCAGGAAGTTTTTAACCCTTCATCCGGGAGGTATAACTATGATATTCGGCAAGGAGATCGGCGTGGACCTGGGCAGCTCCAGCACCATCGTGACGGCGCGGGGGCGGGGCGTCCTGCTGCGGGAGCCCACCGTGGCCGCCGTGGATAAGAACAGCGGCAAGCTGCTGGGCGTGGGCGTGGAGGCCCAGAAGATGCTGGGGCGCACCCCCGGCAACATCGTGGCCATCCGGCCCGTCCGGGGCGGCGCTGTCTCGGACTTTGAGATGACGGAGCGGCTTTTGCGGGAGCTGCTGAAAAAGATCAGCTCCTTCAGCCTGCTCAAGCCCAGCCTGCTCATCGCCGTGCCCGGCGGCGTCAGCGAGATCGAGGAGCGGGCCGTGGTGGAGGCGGGGCTCCAGGCCGGGGCCCGGCGTGTCTTCCTCATTGAGGGCACCGTGGCCGCCGCCCACGGCGCGGGACTGGATATTTCCCAGCCCGCCGGGCGCATGGTGGTGGACGTGGGCGGCGGCACGACGGACATCGCCGTGCTGAGCCTGGACGGTGTCGTGGAGTCCCGCTCCATGAAAACGGCGGGGGAGAGCTTCGACGAGGCCATCGTCCGCTATGCCAAGCGCAAGCACCAGGTCCTGATCGGGGAGCGGACGGCGGAGGATATCAAGCTGAACTTAGGCTGCGTTTACCACAGCGAGCGGGACGACGTGATGGAGGTCCGGGGCCGGGATATGCTCACGGGCCTGCCCCGCATGTTCACCATCCATTCCGAGGAAATGCTGGAGGCCTTCGAGGAGGTCACGGAGGACCTGCTGGAGGGCATCCGGAGCGTGCTGGAGGCCACCCCGCCGGAGCTGGCGGCGGATATCGCCGTGAACGGCATCACCCTTTGCGGCGGCGGCAGCATGCTCTGGGGCCTGGATAAGCTCATCGAGGCCAACACCGGCATCCGCACCCACCTGGCGGACGACCCGGATTCCTGCGTGGCCTACGGCATCGAAAAGGCCCTGTCCTGGCTGGGGGACATGCAGGAGGGGCCCATCAACCTCATGCGGCGAAAGCAGATGCGCTATGGCCGGGAGTGAAAAGAACCTCCATGAGGGCCACCGGGAGCGGCTGCGGCAGCGCTTCCTCCGAGAGGGGCTGGAGAGCTTTCAGGAGCATGAGGTCCTGGAGCTGCTGCTGACCTATGCCATCCCCCGCGCGGACGTGAACGGCACGGCCCACCGCCTTATGGAGCGCTACGGCAGCCTGGCCGCCGCGCTGAACGCGCCCCTGTCCTCTCTGACCCAGGTGGAGGGCGTCGGGGAGCGGGCCGCGGCCTTTCTGAAGCTGCTGCCCCAGCTTCTGCGGCGCTACCAGCTCTCTCTGCTCCGCTGGGAGCGGGAGGGGCGGGTGGACAGCATCGAGAAGGCGGGGCGATACCTGCTGCCCTACTTCGTCAGCCGGGACAAGGAGCAGGTCTGGCTCCTCTGCCTGGACCAGGGGGAGTATCCGCTGAACTGCGTCTGCCTGGCCGAGGGCTCCGAGGCCTTCGCCTCCCTCTCGGTGAAAAACCTGGTGGCCGCGGCGGTGCGGGAGGGCTCCGACAGCGTGATCCTGGCCCATAACCATCCCCGCGGCGTGGCCATGCCCTCCCGGGAGGACGTGGCCTCCACCGTTGCCCTCTCCGAGGCCCTGGGGCTGGTAGGCGTGCGCCTGGTTGACCATCTGATCGTGGTGGGGGAGGAATTCGCCTCCCTGGCGGAGTGCGGCTTCTTCGCGGGCAGCTGGGAGCAGCTGCAAAAGACGGAATAAGGGGGAGACGGGCATGGCGGAGTTTCAGGTAGTCAGCGAATACGCCCCCGCGGGGGACCAGCCGGAGGCCATCGAGGCCCTGGCCCGGGGCGCCGAGGCGGGCATCGAGGAGCAGACGCTGCTGGGCGTCACGGGCTCCGGCAAAACTTATACCATGGCCAAGGTCATCGAGCGGCTCCAGCGCCCCACCCTGGTGCTGGCCCACAACAAGACCTTGGCGGCCCAGCTCTGCGCCGAGTTCAAGGAGTTTTTTCCCCATAACGCGGTGGAATATTTCATCAGCTATTACGACTATTATCAGCCCGAGGCCTACATCCCCCATACGGATACCTACATCGAGAAGGACGCCGCCATCAACGACGAGATCGAGCGCCTGCGCCACTCCGCCACCTCCGCCCTCTTTGAGCGGCGGGACGTGATCGTGGTGGCCTCCGTCTCCTGCATCTACGGCCTGGGGGACCCCATCGACTACAAAAACATGGTCATCTCCTTCCGGGAGGGCCAGACCCGGGACCGGGACGAGGTCATCAAAAAGCTCATCGAGATCCGCTACGAGCGCAACGACATTGCCTTTGACCGCAATATGTTCCGCGTCCGGGGAGATACCATCGAGATCTTCCCGGTCTACGCCAAGGACTATGCCCTGCGGGTGGAGTTCTTCGGGGACGAGATCGACCGCATCAGCGAGATCAACCCCGTCACCGGGGCGGTGAACCGCCGCCTGGCCCACGCCGCCGTCTACCCTGCCTCCCACTACGTCACCACCCGGGAGAAGATGGAGCGGGCCATCGGCGAGATCGAGGCGGAGATGGAGGCGCGCTGCGCCTGGTTCAAGCAGGAGGGCAAGCTGGTGGAGGAACAGCGCCTGCGCCAGCGCACCATGTACGATATCGAAATGATGCGGGAGATCGGCTATTGCAGCGGCATCGAGAACTATTCCCGCATCATCAGCGAGCGGGCTCCCGGCAGCGCCCCCATGACCCTGCTGGACTATTTTCCCAAGGACTTCATTCTGCTTGTGGACGAATCTCACGTGACGCTGCCCCAGGTGCGGGCCATGTACGCCGGGGACCACGCCCGCAAGGCGAGTCTCATTGAATACGGCTTCCGCCTGCCCAGCGCCTTCGATAACCGCCCTCTGAGCTTTGATGAATTCTCCGAGCGGATCAACCAGGTCATCTACGTTTCCGCCACCCCGGCGGAGTATGAGCGCACCCGCTCCGGCCAGATCGTGGAGCAGATCATCCGCCCCACGGGCCTGCTGGACCCGAAGGTGGAGGTGCGGCCCGTGGAGGGGCAGATCGACGACCTGCTGAGCGAGATCAACATCCGCGCCGAGCGGAAGGAGCGGGTGCTGGTGACGACCCTCACCAAGCGCATGGCCGAGGATCTGACGGAGTATCTGCAAAAGGCCGGGGTCCGCGTGCGCTATATGCATCACGACATCAACTCCCTGGAGCGCATGGAGATCGTGCGGGACCTGCGCCTGGGCGAATTTGACGTGCTGGTGGGCATCAACCTGCTGCGGGAGGGCCTGGACCTGCCGGAGGTCTCCCTGGTGGCGATCCTGGACGCGGATAAGGAGGGCTTTCTCCGCAGCGAGACAAGCCTCATCCAGACCATCGGCCGCGCCGCCCGCAACGCCCAGGGCCTCGTCATCATGTACGCCGACACCGTCACGCCCTCCATGCGCCTGGCCATCGACGAGACGGAGCGCCGCCGGGAGAAGCAGAACGCCTTCAACGAGGCCCACGGCATCGTGCCGAAGACCATCATCAAGTCCGTGCGGGATCTGATCGAGATCTCCCGCCCCGACGAGGGCGGCGCCCGCCGCGCCGACGGCGTGAAGATGACCCGCAAGGAGCGGGAGGACGCCATCGCCAAGCTGGAAAAGGAGATGCAGCGGGCCTCCAAGCTGCTGGAATTCGAGTACGCCGCCGTCCTGCGCGACCGCATCATCAAGCTGCGGGCAGAGAAGAATTGAAAAGAGCGGCAGAGAAAAAAACACAAAAAAACTCTTTCCATCCGGCGCAAACTATGCTAATATAAATCCATAGAAAGACAAAACGAAAGCGGGGGTTCAGGATGTTGACTTTTTGCCTTTTCGTCATTGCCATCGTCGCGTATCTGCTCGGCGCGGTAAATGGAGCGATCATTGCTTCAAAGTATATTTTCAAAAAGGATATTCGGGATTTTGGCAGCGGCAACGCGGGGCTGACGAATTTCTACCGCATTTTCGGCACGAAGGGTATCCTCATCGTGCTGGCCATCGACATTCTGAAAACCGCGGCGGCGGTGTTTTTGGGCTGGGTCCTGCTGCATATCTACGGCTACGGCATGGTGGGCAAGCTCTTTGCGGGCTTCTTCGTGATGCTGGGCCACGCCTTCCCCGTCTATTACGGCTTTAAGGGGGGCAAGGGCGTCCTCTGCGGCGGCATCCTGGTGCTGATGCTGGATTGGCGCATCGGGCTGATCTGCTGGGCCGTCTTCGCCCTGGCCGTTCTCTTTACGCGCTACGTTTCCCTGGGCTCCATCTGCGCGGGCATCATGCTCCCCATCGGCGTCGCCATCTTCGGCGGCTGGTGGCTCCAGGTGGTGCTGGGCGTGGCCTGCGGGCTGCTGCTGGTCATTATGCACCGGGAGAATATCTTCCGGCTGATCGCCGGGAAGGAGCGGAAGCTCAGCTTCGGCGGGGCGGACGACAAGCGCCGCCAGGCCCGCCGGGACAAGTGGGCCGAGCGCCGGGCTGAGGCGGAGGCTGAGCGGGAGGCCGCCAGAGCCGCCAGAGAGGCCGAGGCTGCCGCCGGGGAGGCGGAGGAGGCCGCGGAGGAAGAGGCACGGGAACAGGCCGGGGCCGCCCGGAAGCGCGCTTTCCGCCTGCTGGAAGAGGAAACGGACGAAGAAGACAATTGACAATGGATAATTGACAATGGACAATGAAGGGGACGGTTTCTTTGGGCTTTGAACAAAGGGACCGTCCGTTGCATTCAGAGGGGGAAGGGCATGACCGCGCTGAGGCGATTTGTGAAAAAAGAGCCCGTGCTTGTGATCGCGGCTTTGGCGGCGCTGGTGAGCTGCTTTTTTTGCCCGCCGGACGCGGCCTACCTGGGCTATTTCGACCTGCGCACCCTTGCCCTGCTCTACGCCTTGATGGTGGTGGTGGCGGGGCTCAGAAAGGCGGGCCTCTTTGACTGGCTGGCGGCGGCCCTCTGCGCCCGGGCGGGGAGCGTGCGGGCCCTGGGGCTCGTGCTGGTGGGGCTGAGCTTTTTCAGCTCCATGCTGGTGACCAACGACGTGGCGCTGCTGACCTTCGTGCCCTTCGCCGTGGTGGTGCTGGGCATGGCCCACCGGAAGCAGGACCTGATTCACATTGTGGTGCTGCAGACCGTGGCGGCCAATCTGGGCAGCATGCTCACCCCGGTGGGCAACCCCCAGAACCTGTATCTCTATTCCCGCTATAACCTGAGCATGGGGGATTTCTTCCGCATCACCTTTCCGGTCTGGGCCCTGTCCCTGCTGCTGATCGCCCTGGCCAGCCTGGTGCTGTCGCCCCAGCCGCTGTCCGTCTTCCTCGGGGAGGAGCCGGGCCTGGACCGGCGGCAGCTGCTATTGTATCTGGCGCTGCTGGCCGTGTGCCTGCTGACGGTGCTGCGCCTCATCGGCTGGCCGGTGATGCTGCTTGCGGTGCTGCTGTGCCTGCTGATTCTGGACCGGAAAGCGCTTCTGAGGGCGGACTTCATGCTGCTGCTGACCTTTGTGGCCTTCTTCCTCTTCTCCGGGAATCTGGCCCGGGTAGACGCGGTAAGCAGGCTTCTGCGCCGGCTGCTCACTGGGCGGGAATACCTGACTGCCCTGCTGACCAGCCAGGTGATCAGCAACGTCCCGGCGGCCCTGCTGCTGTCCGGCTTTACGGAGCAGAGCCGCGCCCTGCTGCTGGGGGAGGTCGGGGATCTCGGCGCGGAGCCGGAGAACCGCACCCTCGACGTCCATATCCGCTCCCTGCGGATGAAGCTCGGGGAGGAGGGCGAGCGGATCGAGACGATCCGCGGCGTGGGCTACCGGCTGCGCGCCGGGGAGGAGGAGCGGGCATGACCCGAAAGATCTTTCTGGACGTCCTTCTCCTGGGCATGATCATGGTGCTGATCTGCGCGGGGATCTTTTTCAGCATCCAGTGTGCCCAGACCGTGGAGGAGAACGCCCTCGCCCTGGAGGGCGAGGCGCGCTACGCGATGGCGGGCCTGGAGATGAACGGGCTGGCCTATCTGCAGCGCCTGGACAGCCCCCATCAGATCACCTGGATCGGGGCGGACGGCGGCGTCCTCTACGACAGCGCGGACCCCGGGCTGACCGACGGCCAGCTCGCGTACCCGGAGGTGGCGGACGCCCTCGCCGGGGGCAGCGGCCGCAGCATCCGCCGCTCGGAGCCGGGCGGCGTGAGCACGATGTACTGCGCCTTCCGCTGCCGGGACGGCACGGTGCTGCGCCTCTCCCGCCCGCTGGATGTGCTGGTCTACGCGCTGCACGCGGTCAGCCCGCTCTTCTGGGTGCTGCTGCTGGTGCTGCTGATCTCGGCGGTGTCGGCCTTCGCGGTGGCGCGGAGCATCCTCCGCCCGATCAACGAGCTGCGCCTCGACGAGCCGGAGTTCTCTGTGGTCTATCCGGAGCTGGAGCCGCTGGCGGCCCGCATCCGGGAGCAGCAGGAGACGATCCGGCAGGAGATGGAGAGCCGGGAGAGCTTGCGCAAGGAGTTCTCCGCCAACGTCTCCCACGAGCTGAAGACCCCGCTGACCTCGATCTCCGGCTTCGCGGAGCTGATGCGGGACGGCCTGGTGCCGCCCGAGAAGATCCCGGAGTTCTCCGGGGACATCTACCGGGAGTCCCAGCGGCTGATCGCCCTGGTGGACGACATCATGCGCCTCTCAAAGCTGGACGAGGAGACGGGTCTGCCCGACGCGGAGCCCGTCGCCCTCGAGAAGCTGGCGGCGGAGACCTGCCACAGCCTCCGCGCCGCGGCGGAGCGGCGGCGCCTGCGCATGACGCTGGCCAACAGCCCCGCGACGGTCCACGGCGCGCGGCAGGTGCTGCACGAGATGCTCTACAACCTCGTGGACAACGCCATCAAGTACAACGTCGAGGAGGGCGCCCTCACCGTGGAGACCGGCATGGCGGAGGGGCGGCCCTACTTCGAGGTGCGGGACACCGGCATCGGCATCCCGGCCGCGGACCAGGAGCGGGTCTTCGAGCGCTTCTACCGCGTGGACAAGAGCCACTCCAAGACCATCGGCGGCACCGGCCTG
>CAMVOG010000101.1 GCA_947169005.1 uncultured Clostridia bacterium
GTATCAATGACGGTATCCGGCAGCCGGGGCTCCGCCTCCGCCAGCGCCCTGGCCGTGGGCGGCGACTACTTCTTCTTCCACCCTCTGCGGCTGCGCAGCGGCAGCTATATCTCCGATGAGGACCTGATGCAGGACCGGGTGGTCCTGGATGAGGAGCTGGCCTGGAAGCTCTTCGGCGGCATGGACCTGGCGGGCCTCAACGTCACCATCGACGGGAAGCCCTATTACGTCGCCGGCGTCGTGGCCCGGGAAACGGACGGCGCCTCCCGGCGGGCCTACACCGACGGGGCGGGGATCTATATCTCCTACGCCACCGCTCTGGCGGACAAGCGGGTCCCCGGCGTCACCTGCTATGAGCTAGTGATGGCCGCCCCGGGGCCGGGCGGCGCCCAGCCCCTCGTCAGCGGGGCCGTGGGCAACGGCGGGAAAAACCCCGTGGTGGAAAACCGCTCCCGCTTCTCCGTGGGCGCCATTTTCGGGGACCTGGCCGATTTCTCCGCCCGCAGCATGGACACCTACGGCGTCGTCTATCCCTATTGGGAGAACGCCGCCCGTCTGAATGAGACGCGCATGGCCGTGTGCCTCTTCTTCTTCCTGGTCTTCGCCCTCTTCCCCTTCGGCTGCCTGGTCGTTCTGCTCTGGAAGCTGGCCGGCCGCGGCAAGGACGGGCTGAAAAAGGCTGCCGTCGGTGTGAAGGACAAGATCTCGGACTCCATCTACTACCGCCGCGTGGAAAAGGAGCGGCAGAAGAAGGAAAAGCAGGAGGAAAAACAGCAAGATAAAAAACGAGAGCCCGTCCTCAAAAGCTGAACATCGTAAGCTTTTGATCCAAATGTAATCAAGCATAATTCTATTGACATTCCAACGCCGATCGGGGTATAATGAAAGTGCGAAGTAGGCATCATCCTACTGGTGTGACTGGCACCTAAAATCCGAAATGAATGCCGGACTTTGAGCCGGAGCGTTGGCAAGCAACAGAAAAACTTGAAAGCAATGCAGCAGAAAGACCCCTGTGGTCTGAAGGAGCTGTTCGTCGGCGGACGACGGAAAAACCAGTCTTTTCTTGAGAGGGCGAGCGGCGCCGCGGCGCCGCAGCCCTCTCTTTCATGATCGACAGAAAGCCGGAGTCCCCATGGCCTATACAAAAGAAGACGCCATCCGAATAGTGGTTTCCTGCGCTCAGGTTTTTGAGAATGAGCTGGCAAACAGGACGCTTTTATTGATCTTATCTGATAAGCAAAAAAGGATCAGCTGTGTAGAGTTTGCTTTTTGCGGCTATCATTACCTTCATCTGACCGGTTTAAAATTGCTCCGCAAGGACAGTTCTGCCAACAGCCCGGACATTACGGCTGCCATGTTCTACGAGAAGTGTTTGTCACACAAGTTGAGCCCCAGGGATTTTGCTTTCGCGGAGGACGGAACAACAACCTTAAAGCTGGATGTTCTCCCCTATATCATCAATAAAAATCTGTCTGCCCGGATGGTTGGCGATTATCATTCCTTGAAGCCGCGACTGTACACGGAGAAACTGGCCGGAGGAGTCAAGGGCTGCATAGGCTTTGTCGCCAGCCAAAATGGTACTTTCGTCCCAAACACCATACTGAAAGAGGATATTCGGAATTACAGCCGCAATACGCTGCGCGTATTAGCGGTCCTCCGGAAAGAAACGGACGCTGAAAAATATGCCGAATTGACCTATTTGGCAAAGGGCATAAACCTTGATCTCATTGAGCTTCCCCATGAATATGACTATTTGAAGCACCCGGATAAAGATGAGTAAACCCCCGGCGGTTCGATCCGCCGGGGGTTCTCGTATTCTCTTGCCCTCACCGCACGAATTCGTTCAGCTCACGGAGCTGCAGGCGGAGCTTGTCGCTGATAAGGGCCACGAACTCGGAGTTGGTGGGCTTGCCCTTGATGTTGGAGACCGTGTGGCCGAAGTATTTCTGCAGCACCTCCAGGTCGCCCCGGTCCCAGGCCACCTCGATGGCGTGGCGGATGGCCCGCTCCACCCGGGAGGGCGTGGTGCCGTACTTCTTCGCCACCATGGGGTAAAGGGCCTTGGTCACGGCGTTGATCAGGTCCATGTCCTTCACGGTCTGAACGATGGCCTCCCGGATATACTGATAGCCCTTGATATGGGCGGGCACGCCGATCTCGTGAATGACCTCCGTCACCATGCTTTCGATCTCCATGTCCGTGACGCTGCGCTTGCCGCCCTGGAGGGAAACCATCCCCGCCTCGCTGCGGCTGGAGCGGCCCACCTCCCGCACGCGGCAGAAAAGCTCATGCACGTCACAGGGCTTGATGATGAAGTAATAGGCCCCCAGCGCCGCGGACTCTGCCACGACCCGCTCCTGCATAAAGGCGGAGAGAATGATAAAGGCGGGACTGTAGCCGCTTTTCCCCGCAAATTCCCGCAGGACGCTGAGGCCGTCCCGGCCCTTCAAAATCAGGTCCATCAACACAATGTCGGGGCGCTTGTCACGGATGAGCTTCAAAAGCTCTCCCCCGTCCCCCGTTGTGCCGACGATCTCGATATTCTCCTCACCCGTCGCGGCTTCGCTGAGCAGCAAGCGAAATTCCTCATTCTGATCCGCGATCACGATCCTGTTCATTCGTTCCAAAATGATCTCCTCCAGCTTTCAGATTGTACAGGCCATGATCTGTCTGTTTCCACGCCTTTGCTCTCTTTGGGCTGCACTCCTGTAACTGCTGACAATTTACCAAATATTTACAGTGAAGTCAAGTGTTTTTCATATTTTCAGTCCCTTATGGGGCTATTTTTTGTCGGGCGATTCCGACAAAAAAAGGCCCCTTTCCCCATAATTCCGGGAAAAGGGGCCCCAAATCGACGATTTATCAGCTTATTATGCTTTACTTCTGCTCAGCGGCCTTCGCCTGGCTCTCCCGGCGGAGCTGCGCCCGCTTGATCTTGCCGCCCAGGGTCTTGGGCAGCTCGTCCACAAATTCCACGATACGCGGATATTTATACGGAGCCGTGACCTTTTTCACATGGTTTTGCAGCTCCTTCACCAGGGCGTCCGAGGGCTCGTAGCCCTTGGCCAGCACCACGGTCGCCTTGACCACTTGGCCCCGGATGGGGTCGGGGGCGGCGGTGATGGCGCATTCCACCACGGCGGGGTGCTCGATCAGCGCACTCTCCACCTCGAAGGGGCCGATGCGGTAGCCGGAGCATTTGATGATATCGTCGCCCCGGCCCACGAACCAGTAGTAGCCGTCGCTGTCCCGCCAGGCCATGTCGCCCAGGCTGTAATACTTGCCGCCCAGCTCCCGCTGGGTGCGCTCCTCGTCCCCGAAGTAGGAGGTAAAGAGGCCCACGGGCATATGCTCGTCGATGCCCATAACCACGATGTAGCCTTCCTCGCCGTCCTCCACCTCGTTGCCGTCCGCGTCCACCAGGGTGATGTTATAGATGGGCGAGGGCTTGCCCGTGGAGCCGGGCTTCACCTCGTCCCAGCCGAAGTTAGCGAGGACCACGGTGGTCTCCGTCTGGCCGAAGCCCTCGTAGATCATGTGGCCCGTCAGCTCCTTCCAGCGCTTGACCACCTCGGGATTCAAGGGCTCGCCCGCCGTGGCGCAGTGGTGGATGGAGGAAAGGTCGTAGCTCGCCACGTCCTCCTGGAGCATGAAGCGGTACATGGTGGGTGGGGCGCAGAAGGTCGTCACCTTATACTTCTGCAGATTCGCCAGCAGCTTGGCGGGCACGAATTTTTCCATATCGTAGGCGAAGATGGTGGCCCCGCAGATCCACTGGCCGTAGATCTTGCCCCAGCCGAACTTGGCCCAGCCGGAATCGGACACGGACATGTGAAGCATGTTGTCCTCCACGTGCTGCCAATACTTGGCCGTGACGATCTGGCCCAGGGGGTACTTGAAGTTATGGGCCACCAGCTTGGGCATGCTGGTGGTGCCGGAGGTGAAGTAGATCAGCATGGTGTCGGTGGCCTTGGTGGCCTCCTCCCCGGTGGGGCGCTCAAAGACCTCGGAGCAGGGGGCGATGCCCTCCTCCCAGTTCAGCCAGCCCTCCCGGTGCCCGTCCACCACGATGCGGTGGGCGATGGTGGGAGCCTCCGCCAGGGAAGCGTCCACCTGGTCCAGCACATACTTATCGTTGACGCAGATGACCGCCTTGATCTGGGCGGCGTTGGCCCGGTAAACGATGTCCTTTTTCGTGAGCTGCAGGGTGGCGGGGATCAGCACGGCCCCCAGCTTGTGCAGGGCCGGGGCCGTCGCCCAATACTCCCAGCGTCGGCGGAGGATCAGCATGACCCGGTCGCCCTTCCGGATGCCCAGGGACTTGAGGAAGTTGACCACCTTGTTGGACAGGCGGCTGAGCTCCGCAAAGGTCAGCACCTTCTCCTGCTCATGGTCGTCGCACCAGACAAGGGCGCGCTTGTTCACGTCCTCCTTCGCCCAGCCGTCCACGATATCGAAGCCGAAGTTAAAGTCCTCCGGCTCCCGGACCGTGTAATTCTTTTTCAGATCCTCGTAGGAGTCGAACTCGATACGGGGCAGGTATTTTTCCAGCAGATGAGCCATGGGACTCAGCCTCCTTTATTCGGCGATCATGGTCAGGAAGGTGGCGGGCACGTCGCCGCCGCACTTCTGGCCGTGCATATGCGTGGGATTGAAATAGATGCTGTCGCCCTTGTTCAGAACGATCTCCTTATCGTCGAATACCAGGATGACGGTGCCCTCGATGACATAGTTGAACTCCTGCCCCACGTGGCTCACCAGGGCGGCGGGCTCGTCGGAGGGGTCCAGCGTCACCAGCAGGGGCTGCATGATCTTATGGGTATAGCGCCAGGCCAGGTCCTGATAGCTGTAGCCCTCATAGCGGCGGACGCTCTTGCCCTGGCCCGCCTTGACCACGTGGAAGGTGTCCAGCTTGGCGGCGTTCCCCGTCAAAATCTCGGTGAAGTCCACGCCGAACTTGTTGGCGATCTGAAAGATCACGCTGATGGGGATATCCTCTCCCCTCTCCTCGTAGGAGGTATAAACGGCTCTGTCGATGCCCAGCTCATCCGCCAGCTCCTCCCGGGTATAGCCGCAGGCGTCCCGCAGCCCGGCGATACGTTGGGCGATCTCATGGGCGTTGTCCATGTTGCTTGCTCCTCTCTTGGGATGTGTGGATAGAAAGTGTAAAGTTTAAAGACAGCGCTTTAAACTTTACACTTTGCTCTTTTATCTGTTTTCTTACTGATCCATGCCGATCTGGAGGGCCTTGCGGTTCAGCTCCAGCATGGCCGCCTTGGAGGCGGGGATGCACTTCTCCAGGCCCTTCTGCAGCGCCTCGGGAGAGCAGAAGCCCATTTCCTTCCAGAGCTTGCCCAGCAGGATGATGTTGGCCAGGCCCTTGAGCCCCGCCTCGTCCGCCAGGCGGGTGGCGGGCACGTAAAAGGCCTTGATGTCGGTGCGCTCAGACTTTTTCTCCACCATGGTGCTGTCCACCAGGGCGACGCCGCCGGGCTTGACCGTGTCGATAAACTTATCGTAGCTGGGGAGATTCATGGCGATCAGGGCGTTGGGCTCCAGCACCAGGGGGGAGCCGATGGGCTCGTCGCTGACGCAGACGGAGCAGTTGGCCGTGCCGCCACGCATCTCGGGGCCGTAGCTGGGGAGCCAGGAGATCTCGCGGCCCTCCATGAGGCCCGCGTAGGCCGTGACCTTACCGGCGAAGAGCAGACCCTGGCCGCCGAAGCCGGCCAGAACGAGATTCAGATCCTCTCTCATTTCTTCGCGCCCCCTTCCTCGGGATAGGCGTCCTTATACACGCCCAGGGGATAATAGGGCAGCATATTGTCCCGCAGCCAGCACAGCGCCTCGGAGGGGGTAAGGCCCCAGTTGGTGGGGCAGGCGGAGACGACCTCGATGATGGAGTAGCCGCGCCCGTTCACCTGGTTTTCAAAGGCGCGCTTGATGGCCTTCTTGGCCTCGCGGACGTGCTTGACGCTGTCCACGGTGACGCGCTGGGCCAGGGCCACGCCGTCCAGGGTGGACAGCAGCTCACAGACCCGGATGGGATAGCCCGCCGCCTTCACGTCGCGGCCGTAGGGGGTGGTCTGGGTGATCTGTCCGGGCAGGGTGGTGGGGGCCATCTGGCCGCCGGTCATGCCGTAAATGGCGTTGTTGATGAAGATAACGGTGATGTTCTCGCCTCTCGTGGCGGCGTGGACGGTCTCGGCCATGCCGATGGCGGCCAGGTCGCCGTCGCCCTGATAGGTAAAGACGATGTTGTCGGGTCTCGCCCGCTTGATGCCCGTGGCGACGGCGGGGGCACGGCCGTGGGCCGCCTCCACCATGTCGCAGGCGAAGAAATCATAAGCCGTAACGGAGCAGCCCACCGGGGAAATGCCGATGGTGCGGTCCTCGATGCCCAGCTCGTCAATGGTCTCGGCCACCAGACGATGCACGATGCCGTGGGGGCAGCCGGGGCAGTAGCTGAAGACCTTATCGGTCAGCGCGTGGGGTCTTTCAAATACGACAGCCATCTTACTTGCCCTCCTGAATCTTTTTGATCTCTTCCAGGACCTCGGCGGGGGACGGGATCATGCCGCCGGTGCGTCCGTAGAAGTACGTGGGCCGCGCGCCGTTCAGCGCCAGGCGCACGTCGTCCACCATCTGGCCCATGCTCATCTCCACGGAGAGGAAGGCCTTGGCGTGGGAAGCCGCCTTCTGAATGGCGTCATTGGGGAAGGGCCACACGGTGATGGGCCGGATGAGGCCCGCCTTGATGCCCTGCTGCCGGGCCGTGGTGACGGCGCTGCGGCAGATACGGGAGGAGGCGCCGTAGGCCACCAGCACGATCTCCGCGTCGTCCACCATGAATTCCTCGCAGCGCTGCTCGGTGCGCTGGGCCTCGGCGTAGCGCTCATAGCGGGCGCGGACCGTGTCCTCCAGCAGGTTGGGCTCCAGATAGAGGGAGTTGACGATATTGTGCTTGCGCTTGCCGCCGTGGCCGGTAACGGCCCAGGGCTTCTCCACCGTCTTGATGTCGCCGGGCTCCGGCAGGACCACGGGCTCCATCATCTGGCCCAGCAGACCGTCGGAGAAGAGCATGGCGGGCATACGGTACTTCTCGCCCAGCTCAAAGGCCAGGAAGACCATGTCCACCATCTCCTGCACCGTGGAGGGCGCCAGGACGATAAGCTGGAAGTCGCCGTGGCCGGTGGCCTTGGTGGCCTGGTAGTAATCCGCCTGGGAGGGCTGGATGCCGCCGAGACCGGGGCCGCCGCGCTGCACGTTCACGATCAGCGCGGGCAGGTCGCAGCCCGCCATGTAGGAAATACCCTCGGTCATCAGGCTCAGGCCGGGAGAGCTGGTGGAGGTCATGGCCCGCACGCCGGCAGCCGCCGCGCCCAGCACCATGTTGATGGACGCCAACTCGGACTCCGCCTGGAGATAGGTGCCGCCGATCTTGGGCATCTTCTTGGCCATGTAGGCGGCCAGCTCCGTCTGCGGGGTGATGGGATAGCCGAAGAAATGGTGGCAGCCCGCGCAGATGGCGGCTTCGGCCAGGGCCTCGTTGCCCTTCATCAATACTTTTTCAGCCATATCGTTCCTTCCCCTCCTTATCTCTCGACCGTGATCGCCACGTCGGGGCACATCATGGCGCAGCTGCAGCAGCCGCTGCACTCCGTCCCCTCGATCTGAGCGGCGGGGTGGTAGCCCTTGGCGTTGATGCGCGTCTGATCCAGGGCGATGATGTGCTTGGGACATGCTTCGACGCAGAGCTCGCAGCCCTTGCAGTAGGTCTCATTTACCGTGATTTTCGGCATGATCCATCGTTCCTTTCGTATATATACAGTGCTTAGTGCATAGTGCTTAGTGCTTAGGGAAACAGGGCTCAGGGCTCAGGGCATGATAATAAACGCCAACGCTGAATCCTGTTGCCGGTTGTCTGTTGCCTGTTGCCTGCTGCCTATTGTCTGTTGTCTGTTGTCTGTTGACTATTGTCTGTTGGGGGCCTCTAAAAACTACTGTTTTTAAGTAGATGGTTACGGGAAGCGTCCCCTGGCTTC
>CAMVOG010000102.1 GCA_947169005.1 uncultured Clostridia bacterium
GAAGTATATAGAGGAGACCTTCGGCTACGACCTGGACACGCCCCTGGACGTGATCCGCCCCGCCTATCACATGGATGAGAGCTGCCAGGGCACGGTCCCCCAGGCCCTGCGGGCCTTCCTGGAGGGGGAGGACTACGAAAGCGCCGTCCGCCTGGCCGTCTCCATCGGCGGGGACAGTGACACTCTGGCCTGCATCACGGGCGGGATGGCGGAGGCCGCATGGGGCCTGCCGGATAATCTGCAAGCCGAAGCCCTGGCCCGTCTGCCGGAGGACCTGGCGGCGGTGGCAAGGCGCTTTTTGGAAAAGGTAAAAGGATAAGGAAACGGCAAAAGGGACGGGCCAAACGGTCCGTCCCTTTGTTATATGGCTTTGCCTTACTTTGTGGCGTCTTTGCTGCCGGGGAAGGGGCCCGGCATCCCACCCGGGAAGCCTCCTGCCGGGAAACCGCCGGGCATCCCGCCGCCGGGGAAGCCGCCCGCGAAGGCGGGCATCCCCTCGGGAATGGGGGGCTGCTCGATATAGCGCTTGGCCTGGGTAGTGAACAGCTCGTGGTAACGGCCCTGCTGGGCCATCAGCTCCGCGTGGGAGCCGTATTCAATGAGCTGCCCGTCCTCAATGACCAAGATCTTGTCCGCCGTGGTGGCCGTGGAGAGCCGGTGGGAAATGAAAATGCCCGTGCGGCCCTTGCGCAGCTCATAGAAGCGGTTGAAGATATCCTGCTCAGCCAGGGGGTCCAGCGATGCGGTGGGCTCGTCCAGGATCAGCACGTCGGAGTCGCTGTAAAAGGCCCGGGCGATGGAGAGCTTCTGCCATTGGCCGATGGAAAGCTCGATGCCCTCCGTCTCAAAGTAGCGCATGAGGGGCGTATCGTAGCCCAAAGGCAGCTTCTGGATGAAGGTATCGGCGCCGCTCTGCTCGGCGGCCTTGTGTACCAGCTCCGGCTCCCCGGTCTTTTCCAGATCACCGAACTCGATATTCTCCGAGGCGGTGACGGCGTATTTTCCGAAGTCCTGGAAGACCACGCCGAACATGGCGTATACGTCCTCCGGGTCGTACTCCCGGATATCGTGGCCGTCCAGCAGCACCCGGCCCTCGCTGGGGTCGTAGAGCCGCATGAGCAGCTTGACCAGCGTGGTCTTGCCCGCGCCGTTGAGCCCCACGATCACCACGGTCTCGCCGGGCTCGATGGTAAAGCTCATGTCCCGGATCACCCGGCGCTCCGTCCCCGGATAAGAGAAGGAGACGTTCTCAAAGGAGAGCCGGTGCCCCACGTGCCGCTCCAGCTTGCGGGGCTGGGGCAGGCTGGGCACGATGCGGGCCTTTTCATTGAGGAAGGCCATGAGGTTGTTGATGAAGAGGGTGCCCTCATAAATGCCAGCCGTTGTGGTGATGAGGGAGCTGACGCCCGTGCCGATGGCGTTGATGGCCCCGGTATACAGGGAGAAGTTACCCACCTCATAGACCCCGTCGTAAACGCCCCGGGCCAGCAGAATGTAGAGAATGCAGTAGACTACGTTGGTCAGCACCGAGGCGGCCAGATTCCAGGCCATATCCTGGTAGCGCAGCTTTTTGAGGCCCTTGTAGTAATCCTCAAAGGTGTCCTGGTATTTCTTCACGAAAACGTCGCCCAGCCCCAGCATGCGGATCTCCTTGGCCAGGTCCTTGTTCACCACGGTGTTGGCATAATAGTCCATCTTCCGGCGGTTCTTGGAGGAGAAGAACATGTACTCCACATTCTTGCGCCGATAGATGAAGTTGATGACGGTCTCGGGGATCGCCACGGCGATGATGAGCAGGGGAGCCCAGGCGTTCACGGCGAAGAGGACCACGATGTAGCTGATGATGGAGATGAGGGCGCTGACGATCTGGAAGGTGGAGTCCATCACCTGCAGGGGCCGCATGCCGGCCTCCCGGTTGGCGTTCTCCATCTTGGAGTAGAACTCCGGCATGTCGTAGCTGACCATGTCGATGGTCCGCGCCTTGTTCATGATCTTCATCTTGACGTGGTTGGCCACCACCTCGCCGGAGAGGGTCATAATGACGCTGTTGACCCGGGTGACAGCCGCCCGCAGGAACATATAGGCGAACTGATAGACCAGCAGCACCGTGATGACCGAGAAGGCCAGGGCCACGCCGGAGTAGACCCGGGCCAGGTCGTTGAGGATCTCCGCTGAGATGATGGAGCCGATGACCGGGGCGATACCGTTGAACAGCGCCATGAACATCAGCAGGAAGAGCATGGACTTCTTGGCCTCCCACACCAGGCGGAAGATATAGCCCAGTCTGCCCAGGGTGGGGAAGATCAGCTCATGCAGATAGTGGGGGACCTCCCGCAGCGTTTTCGGCTTGGGCGGGCGGTTGTCTCTGTTTGGGTCGTGCCCAAAGGGAGGCGGCATTTTACATCACTCCATTTTCTAACGTGCCGGATTAGCCAATGTGCCGGGCAAAAGCCCGGCACATTGCGCTGTGAAAGGCTTACGCCTTTGATTTTACACGGTCTGCGCCGCGTTTTCAACAAATTCGTAGCAATTTCTTTCGGCGTTGGGCTCCGCGATGATCTGACGCTCGTGGAACTTCTCCAGGCTGGTGCGGTGGCCGATGGAGATGATGGTGGTATCCTTCATCTTCTGGAGCAGCATGGAGTACAGGACCTCCTCGGAGGGCTCATCCATAGAGGCGGTAGCCTCGTCGAAGAAGAGGTAATCGGGGTTATACAGCATGGCGCGGGCGATACCGACGCGCTGCTGCTCGCCGCCGGACAGCATCACGTTCCAGTGAGCAACCTCGTCGATGCGGTCCACCAGGCCGGGCATACCCACGTCGATAAGGGCCTGCTTGATGGCCTCGCGGGAGTAGGTGCCGACAGGAGCGGGATAGCTGACTGCCTCTTCCAGCGTACCGATGGGGAAGTAGGGCCGCTGCGGCAGGACCATGACCTTCTTGTCCTTGGGAAGCACGATCTCGCCTTCGCCATAGGGCCAGATGCCGGAGAGCACACGGAAGAGGGTCGTCTTACCGGCGCCGGTCTTACCCTTGATGAGGATTTTCTCACCCTGCTTGATCTCCAGATCCTTCGCGAAGATCTGAAGCTGGCCGGTGGGCAGATACACGTCAAGATGCTTGACCTCGATCTCATCCACAGGCGCGGACTCCATCTTGATCTTGGAGTTCTCAACGACCTCGGCGGTCTTCTCATAGTTCTCATTGAAGGCGTAAAGACGATCGACCACAGCCACGTAGCTGGCCAGGCCGGCGTAAGAGGTCTGGAACCACTTGAAGCCGTTCACCACGTTCTGGAAAGCGGATGCGACCTGCTGCACGGTGCCGTAGCCGTCCATGGCGCCGTAGTAGAAGTAAGCGGGGCCCAGGATCAGCGTGAACATCATGGCGTCCACATACTGCAGGGAGGTGGTGAGGAAACCGAACTTCATGGTCCGGCCCATCATACGGAAGGAGTTGGCAATGGAGTCGCCCAGGATGTTCATCAGACGGGCGTGCTCAACCTCTTCGCCCTTGAGGAGCGCGATCTGCTCGGAGCACTCACGCACACGGACCAGGGAGAAACGGAAGTTGGCGTCGTACATCTGCTGGTTGTAGGTCAGGCGGGAGATGGGCTTACCGACCTTGTGCGTGACGAAGGTGGAGATGATGGCCCACACGATCGCCAGGACGATGAAGTAGCCGGGGAAGGACCAGTCCTTGTCAAAGAGGATCAGCGGGATGGTCATGGACAGGTCCCACAGCATAACCAGGTAGGTGCCGAGCTGGAGAATATTCTGTACGAAAGAATAGGTATAAGTCCAGGTATTGGTGATGAAGAGGTTGATATCCTCGGAAATACGCTGGTCGGGGTTATCGGTTTCGCTGCCGGTCAGCTGCATCTTATAGTGGTTGCCGTCATGCATCCACAGCTTTAGATAGTAGCTGGTCATCCAACGCTTCCAACGCACCTGGATCCAGGCAGTCAGATAAGTATTGAAGGTGGCGGTAAAGACCATGGCCGCGCCGACGAGCAGGAAGACCCAGATCTGCTGGACCCACATTTGCGCGTCACGGCTGTTGTAGGCGTTCAGCCAGTCTCTGTTCCAGATGACCATCCGGCGGGAGGCCATGGTGGTAACGATCAGAAGCAACAGGTCAAAGGCCAGGAGAATGATGCTGACCCACTTTTCCTTGGACTGCGTCCAGTAAGGAGCCGTCATCTTCCAGGCACGCTTCACGACGGTCGTGAACTTTTGCTTTTTCATGCTCGAACTCGGAAGCGTTTGGGTATTGACGTATTTATTTTCCTTCAAGAGAGTTCCCTCCGTTTCATCATATTTTAGACCGCTTGCTCGTCCGAGGCTTTAGGGCAGCTTGTCAATGGGAAGACGGCCGTTGTTCTTCAGCTCTTTTCTCAGGCCGATGAAGATCACGATGCCCATGGGGATCGCCATGCCGAGACCGACGATCAGGATCATCAGCAGGTCGTGGCCGTCCTGGCCGCCAAACAGAGTGTAATCTCTGGCAGGGGGAACATAGGCATTGCTGATGCAGGCGAATTCCTTGCCCTCGCCTTCACTGACCTTCAGAGCGGAGAGACCCTCGATGGCGATAACGCCGCAGGAGGGCTGCACGTTCAGCTTCGCCTTGCCGGTGCCGTCGGTGGTGCCCAGCTCGGTGCCGGTCTCGGCGTCGATCAGCTTCGCGTTGGAAACGGTGGATTTCTCATACTGGAAGGTCTGAAAGTCCAGAGCCCAGGAGTTGGCGACGATGAAGCCCTGGTCGTTCATAGTGAGGGCGACGACGGGGATCTGCGAGGTGCCGCTCTGCACGTTGACGATGAGCTGGTCGCCGTCCTCGATCTTGCCGGTATCGGCGGAGGAGGGGACCTTCACGTCGGAGCCCAGGGGGATGCCGCGAAGCATCACATAGGGCGTGGAGGGGATGCCCCAGAACGTATTGATGAGGTACATATTGTAGGTGGGGTCGATGCCCGCGCCGAAGCCGGAGCTGCCCATGGGGCAGTAGAACTCGTGCGCCTTGATGAGAGCCGCCTCGATGGTGGAGCCGGGAGCCACATACACGGGCTGAGCCGCGATCTGCAGCACGCCGTCCGCGGAGACGGTAACATAAACGGTGATGTAGTCGCCGTCGGGCTTGATAGCGCCGGTGGCGGAGCTGGTGGTGGGAGCAGCGGGAGTGGAAGGAGCCGCCGCGCCGCCGCCCACGCCGACGATGGCGTTGGAGGAGCCGTCCGCGGGGATAGCCGCCAGCCCGTCGATAGCCGCGACGGGGCAGGAGGCGATGGTGGCGGTGCCGTCCGCGCCGGTGACGCCGAGCTCAGCGCCGGTGGCGGGGTCCACGATCTTGGCGTTGGCCAGAGGCGCGCCCTTGTACTGGAAGGTGGTGAAGTCCAGCGTCCACTCGGTAGCGCTGATGGTGGTGCTGCCGCCGTCCGCGGTGGCGCCCATGGAAATGGCGCGGGCGGGGGAGTTCATGTCACTGGAGATGGAGACGATGACGTTGTCGCCGCCGGTCACGGGGCAAACATCCGCCGTGGAGGGAACCGTGGGATCGGAGCCCAGCGGCGCGCCGTTGAGGATCACGTAAGGAGTACCCGCAACGCCCCAGAAGGTGTTGATAAGGTACATATTATAGGTGGGGTCGATGCCCGCGCCGAAGCCGGACTCGCCGCCCGCAAAGAACTGCTTATGGGCTTCGATCAGCACGCTCTCCAGAGTGCCGCCCGCCGTGGTCACAGGCTGCGCCGCTACGACCAGCTTGCCGTCCACGCTGATGGAGATGGTCGCGTCGCCGCCGGGAGTGCCGGTGGGAGCCGCCGCGGGAGCAGCCGCCGCGGGAGCAGCCGCCGCGGGAGCGGTCGCCTGCACGGCCTGGGCGTTGGAGGAGCCGTCCGCGGGGATGGCCGCCAGCCCGTCAACCGCCGCCGCCGCGCAGGCAGCGATGGTCACGGTGCCGTCCGCGCCGGTGACGCCGAGCTCAGCGCCGGTAGCGGGGTCCACGATCTTGGCGTTGGCCAGAGGAGCGTCCTTATACTGGAAGGTGGTGAAGTCCAGCGTCCACTCGGTGGCGGAGATCAGCGCGTTGCCGCCGTCCACCGTCGCGCCCATGGAAACGGCGCGGGCCGGGTTCATCATGTCGCTGGAGATGGAGACGATGATGTTGTCTCCCGCCTCAACGGGACAGGCGTCTGCCGTAGCAGGCTTCATGGGGTCAGTGCCCAGAGGTGCGCCGTTGAGGATGACGTAGGGCGTCCCGTCCACACCCCAGAATTTGCTGATGAGGAACATGTTGTAGGTGGCGTCGATGCCGGAAGCGTAGCCGCTCTCTCCGCCGGAGTAGAACTGCTTGTGCGCCTCCTTCAGCACGCTTTCCACCGTGCCGCCCGCCGTGGAGATCGGCTGCGCCGCCACAACGAGCTGCCCGTCCACGCTGATACTGATGGTGGCCGTCCCGTCCGCGAGTGCGGTGGGGAGCAGCGCGGCGATCAGCAGCAGCGCAAGAACGCACGATAAAACTTTCTTCATACTTTTTTCCTCCTTCTTCAGCGCCTGCACCTGAGTACGGGATAAACGACGGCGGCACCCGTGCAGGCAAAGTCTCTTTTTGGAAGAGTATTTGCCATCGTTCAAGGACAGTTTAGCAAATGCAGAGGCAAAAGTCAACGGGGATTTGTGGATATTAGCCAAAACCGGACAAGGGAAAATAGCGGTTTGTGTGCATAATATTATTTTTACGGAAGTGTCACACAAAATGCCATTTATATGATGCTTGTTTTAAAATATAAGAAAAACTTATCTTGACAATATGCTCTCTTAGGCATACACTAAGGTCAAGCCTTAAATAATCAAGCGGTTGACCCGCAGGAGAGGAGTATGCCCGATGATCAGACCGGCTTTTGACCCGAAAGAACTGGAGCCCCTGGGCTTTGAGCCCGGCTTCATGGGCCGCGGCCCCGCCCGCCCCCTTTTCAACACCCCCATTACCCCCCAGGAAAACTATCTGATGAGTATGCGCCATGAAAAGCCCCTCTGGATGCCCATGGGGGACGGCAGCAGCATGATCACCCCCGCCGTGCCGGATAATATCGCCCGCGCCTTCGTCTTCGAGACGGAGAAAATCCCCATGGACAACGACCATGTGGGCGGCCTGGATATGTTCGGCGTGGACTGGGAATACGTCCCCACCGCCGGGGGCAGCATGGTCCGGGGCGGCAGCCCCAAGGTGCCGGACGTGACGGAGTGGGAAAAGTACGTCACCATCCCGGACCTGGACGCCATCATCGACTGGAAGACGATCTCCGAGCGGAACAAGAATTACGGCGACCCCCGCAAGGCCCTGAGCGTCACGATCCTCAACGGCCTCTTTGAGCGGCTCATTTCTTTCATGGATATGCAGGGGGCCATGATCGCCCTGATCGACGAGGACGAGCAGGAGGGCGTTCACCGCCTCTTTGACAAGCTCTGCGATTTCTATGACGATTATATTCGCCATTACGTCGAGTATTTCCACGTGGACCAGGTGCAGTTCCATGACGACTGGGGCAGCCAGCGGGCCCCCTTCTTCTCCGCCGACACGGTGCGTGAGATGCTCCTGCCCTATCTGAGCCGCATCGCCGCCAGCGCCCATAAGTACGGCTGCGCCTTCGAGCTGCATTCCTGCGGCAAGAATCAGAGCCTGGCCCCCCTCATGGCGGAGGCGGGCGTGGATTCCTGGCAGCCCCAGCCCATGAACGACTATGAGCAGATCTATCACGACGTGGCCGGGCAGATGGCCGTGGTCATCCCTCTGGACAGATACGTTACCCCAGAAATGGACCGTGTGGAGATGGAGGAGAAGCTCGCCGCCTTTGCCGAGCAGCACCCCTACGCTCAGGCCAGCACCTGGACCGCCCCCGAGGGCAGCGCCGAGGTGCTTTACGCCGTCAGCCGCAAGGCATTCTGCGGTTGAATAGTTCAGAGTTCAGAGATCAGAGTTCAGAGATAAAAAAACCGCCGGGTCACGCGACCCGGCGGTTTTTTCACAGTAAACAGT
>CAMVOG010000103.1 GCA_947169005.1 uncultured Clostridia bacterium
TCACCAGCTCCTGCACCTCGATGGGCTCCGGCTCCGGCTGCCAGCCCAGAGACCGCAGATAGGCCGCCGCATCCTCCGCCGAGCGTACCGCGGGGGAGGACGTGCCCTCCGCGCCCAGAATGGACAGGAGGATCACCGCCAGCAGCGCCGCCGCCAGCAGAACGACTGCCGCGGCCAGCAGCTTTTTCTTATTCAGCTTCGCAGTAAAAACAAACATCTTCCGCACCTCCGCGTGGACGGGGACCCGTCCGTCTTCGCCGGACCTCCGGCGTCTGCTTCACTCTATTCGGCGGCGGGGCGGAATATACGCGCTCAGCGGGAAAAGGAGGCGCTGCCGTGCAGATACGGCTCGATAAGCTCATTGCCTCGGCGGGGCTGGCCTCCCGGGGGGAGGTCCGGCTGCTGCTGCGGCAGGGTCGGGTGCTGGTGGACGGGGTCCCCGAAAAGAGCGCGGACCGGAAGCTGGACCCCGAGGCCGTCCGCGTGGCGGTGGACGGGCGGGAGCTGGTCTACGTCGCCCATCACTATTATATGCTGTATAAGCCGCCCGGCGTCCTTTCCGCCACTGAGGACGGGGCGGGCCCCACGGTGCTGGAGCTGATGGGGGAGACGGAGCGGCGGCTGGGCCTGTTCCCGGTGGGCCGCCTGGATAAGGACGCGGAGGGCCTGCTGCTGCTGACGGACGACGGGGACTTCTGCCACCGGGTCATTTCCCCCAAAAGCGGCGTGGAGAAGACCTATTATGTGGAGACCGCCGTCCCCGTGCCCGAGGCGGCCCCCGCCGCCTTTGCCGCGGGGCTCACCCTGGCGGACGGCACCCGCTGCCGCCCGGCGAAGCTGCTGCTCTTCGGCCCCGGCGAGCGCCGGGCCACCGTGAAGCTGACGGAGGGCAAATTCCACCAGGTCAAGCGCATGATGGCCGCCGTGGGCAGCCCCGTCACCCTCCTGCGCCGGGTGGCGGAGGGGGCCCTGGCCCTGGACCCGGCCCTGGCGCCGGGGGAATGGAGAGCCCTGACGGAGGCGGAGCGTGAGGCGGTTTTTGGTGAGATTAGGGCATAATTCACAAAGACTTTTCTTTAGCTTTGTTGGGAAAGTAAATATACAATTTCAAAAATTTGTGTTATAGTATCTTTGTACTTTAGCGAACTGTATCGCCCGAAAGCAATAACGCGATATTACCCTGACCATCGTGTAGAAGAAACATTTTTTGGAGGTTCAGAAAGATGTCAAGTGTTACTCTGAAAGGCATTTACAAGAAGTATGCCGGCGGCGTTACGGCCGTTTCCGATTTCAACCTGGATATCGAAGATAAGGAATTTATCATTCTCGTCGGCCCTTCCGGCTGCGGTAAGTCCACCACCCTGCGTATGATCGCCGGTCTGGAGGAGATCACCGAGGGCGAGCTGTACATCGACGGCAAGCTCGTCAACGACGTGCCCCCCAAAGAGAGAGATATCGCCATGGTGTTCCAGAACTACGCTCTGTATCCTCACATGACCGTGTTCGAGAACATGTCCTTCGGCCTGAAGCTGCGCAAGATGCCCAAGGATGAGATCAAGCGCCGCGTTGAGGACGCCGCTCAGATCCTGGAGATCGAGCATCTGCTGGACAGAAAGCCCGCCGCTCTTTCCGGCGGCCAGAGACAGCGTGTCGCCCTGGGCCGCGCCATCGTGCGTAACCCCAAGGTCTTCCTGCTGGACGAGCCTCTCTCCAACCTGGACGCTAAGCTGCGTACCGCCATGCGTTCCGAGCTGGCTAAGCTGCATCTGAAGCTGGCCACCACCTTCATCTACGTTACCCATGACCAGACCGAGGCTATGACGATGGGTACCCGCATCGTCGTTATGAAGGACGGTATCGTGCAGCAGATCGCCGCGCCTCAGTACCTCTTCGAGAATCCTGCCAACCTCTTCGTCGCCACCTTCATCGGTACGCCTCAGATGAACACCTGCGAGGGCACCCTGGTTGACGAGGGCGGCAAGACCTACATCGAGTTCGGCGAGGGCTGCAAGATCGCCCTGCCCGACGGCAAGGGCCGCAAGCCCGAGGTCCTGGCCTATGCCGGCAAGAAGGTCCTCTTCGGTATGCGCCCCAACGACATCCATGCCGATCCCGAGCTGGTCAACAAGTATCCCGATCGTACCGTCTCCGTCACCGTCGAGCTGACCGAGCTGCTGGGCGCTGAGTCCAACCTCTATCTCTCCAACGGCGACAACCAGTTCACCGCCGTTATCAGCACCGGCAGCACCCACGCCAAGATGGGCGACACCATCAAGGTCATGGTCGACACCGAGAAGATCCACCTCTTCGATGCCGACACCGAGAAGACCATCACCAACTGAGCCTCCAAATGATAAAGCATGGGCCGCGGCGAAAGCCGCGGCCCTCAGTTTGTCGACTAAGTGTCGACAAACTGAGGCTGAAAAAGGAAAATCTGTCCGATTTTCCTTTTTCACAAGGATTAAAACGTGAGGGGGAGTCCCCTCCCCCTCACAGACCCCCATGCATATCTGCACCGGTTGGTTTACTTTTGACTTTGTCTACAGTCTGAGGGCCGCGGCTTTCACCGCGGCCCTTTTTTGCGCTTATGGGTGTTTTCAGTGGCTGATCTCATAGAAGCGGATCCAGAGCTGGCCGTCCTCCACGCTGCCCTCGCCGGTGAACTGATTGCGGTGCAGGTAGGGGGCCAGGGCAACGCTGTCCGTGTAGAAGGTGGGCACGGTGCGGAAGGGCATGGCAGGCGGCGTGCCCGGCGTATCGTCAAACCAGCCGTTGTTTTCCACATAGATGTGGGCGTCCTGCCCCGCGCTGTCCTTCCCCGTCAGCATATAGCGGGCGCTCATATGCCGCACGTGGGCGGCGTTGGCCACCTGGGTGTCCACCCCGCAGGGCTCCACGATGCCGTGGAAAAGGGGACAGTCCACCTCCCCGGCAAAGGGGATCATGGTCACGGAGCCGTTCTCCCCCTCCATATGCACGGGCTTGCCGTTGAAAACGATCTTGATCTCCAAAACGGGCTTTCTCTCCATGGGGTATTCCTCCTTACGTATTATACGTTATTTTCAGTATAGCCCCATCCCCGGAGGAACGCAAGGCAAAAAATCTTCCCCAAGCCCTTGCATTTTCAGCCTCTATCCTATATAATGATTCAGTTTGAAACCGAATCGGAAAAGGATGATACCAATGGAACTGAGAAATATCGCCATCATCGCCCACGTTGACCATGGCAAGACCACCCTCGTGGACGAGATGCTGAAGCAGGGCGGCGTTTTCCGGGACAACCAGGCCGTGAACGACCGGGTGATGGACTCCGGGGACCTGGAGCGGGAACGCGGCATCACGATCCTGGCCAAGAACACCGCCGTGCATTATAAGGACGCCAAGATCAACATCGTGGACACCCCGGGCCACGCCGACTTCGGCGGCGAGGTGGAGCGCATCCTCAAGATGGTCAACGGCGTCGTGCTGCTGGTGGACGCGGCGGAGGGCCCCATGCCCCAGACCCGCTTCGTGCTGCAGAGGGCCATGGAGATGGGCCACCGGGTCATCGTCGTGGTGAATAAGAAAGACCGGCCCGCCGCCCGCATCCATGACGAGATCGACGAGATTTGAGAGCTGATGCTGGATCTGAACGCCACGGACGAGCAGCTGGATTCTCCCATGATCTTCTGCTCCGCCCGCAAGGGCGTGGCCTCCTACTCCCCCGAGGAGGAGGGCACCGACCTGCGGCCCCTCTTTGAGACCATCCTGGAGTATATCCCCGCCCCCCAGCAGGACCTGGAGGCCCCCTATCAGATGCTGGTCTCCTCCATCGACTATAACGACTACGTGGGCCGCATCGCCATCGGCCGCATCGAGCGGGGCGTGATCCGTCAGAACCAGGAGATCGTGCTCTGCAACGCACTCAAGCCCGACATGGCGGAAAAGGCCAAGGCCGTGAGCCTCTACGTTTTCGACGGCCTCAGCCGCGTGCCTGTGCAGGAGGCCCAGGCCGGGGACATCATCGCCCTCTCCGGCATCGGGGACGTGACCATCGGCGACACGATCTGCGCCGCCGAGCAGGTGGAGGCCCTGCCCTTCGTGGAGATCTCCGCCCCCACCATGGAGATGACCTTCTCCGTCAACGACAGCCCCTTCGCCGGGCGCGAGGGCAAGTTCGTCACCTCCCGCAACCTGCGGGACCGCCTCTTCCGGGAGACCCTCAAGGACGTGTCCCTGCGCGTATCGGAGACCGATTCCACCGACAGCTTCAACGTGGCCGGGCGCGGCGAGATGCACCTGTCCATCCTCATCGAGACCATGCGGCGCGAGGGCTATGAGTTCCAGGTCTCGCCCCCCCGCGTGCTGAACAAGACCATCGACGGCGTTCTTTGCGAGCCCTTCGAGCGGGTGGTCATCGACGTGCCCGAGGACTGCGTGGGCTCCGTAATCGAGAAGATGGGCGTTCGCAAGGGCGAGCTGGCGGAAATGACCCCCATGGGCAGCCGCACCCGCCTCATCTTCACCATTCCCTCCCGGGGCCTCTTCGGCTACCGGAACGAGTTCCTCTCCGACACCCGGGGCGAGGGCATCATGGCCTCCATCTTTGACAGCTACCAGCCCTTCAAGGGCGAGGTCCGCCGCCGCAACACCGGCTCCCTCATCGCCTTTGAGACCGGGGACGCCGTGGCCTACGGCATCTTCAACGTGCAGGACCGCGGCGCCATGTTCATCGGGCCCGGCGTGAAGGTCTACGGCGGCATGATCGTGGGCGTCTGCCCCAAGGCGGAGGACATCGTGGTGAATGTCTGCAAGAAGAAGCAGCTCACCAACACCCGCGCCGCGGGCTCCGACGAGGCCCTGCGCCTGGTGCCGCCCCGCAGCATGAGCCTGGAGCAGTGCCTGGAGTTCCTGGCGGACGACGAGCTGCTGGAGGTCACCCCTGAGAGCCTGCGCATGCGCAAGCGCATCCTGGACCATTCCCTGCGCATGAAGGTCCTCAAGGGCGGCAAGAAAATCTGAGAGCGACGAAAACCCCCTGCCGAACGGGCAGGGGGTTTGATATTCATTGGCACGCTCACGCCGGGGTGAGGCCCTTTTCGGCCATGTAGCGGCTGAAAGCGTCGTGGATGAGGCGCTGGCCCTTTTCGTTGGGGTGGATGCCGTCCTCGCAGAAGTAGGCCTCCATCTGGCGCTGCTCCAGGAAGGCGGCCCGCAGGTCCACAAGGGGCAGGCCGTATTTTTCCGCCAACTGCTCGATGCGGCGGGAATAGCGCTCGTGGTAGCGGTAGATGGCGTTCACGTCCCCCAGCCAGGAGAGGATCTTCGCCTTGTCCAGCCCCGCCCGGCAGACCCAGTTGAGGTAGCGCTCGGCGCAGAGGGGCGGCAGCGTGGTGAGAATGGGCAGGACGTTGCGCTCCCGCAGGTAGGCGATCATGCTCTCATAGGTGGCGGTGAAGCGCTCAAGGGGGGAGTGGGGCTCATGCTCCGCCTCCGGGGCCTGGGCCACCTGGGCCCAGTCGAAATCGCAGTCGTTACCGCCGTATTCCAGCACCACGGCGGCGCAGTCCGGCTCCTTCTCCAGGGCGCGGCGCAGCAGCATGAAGCCCTTGTCCACCGTGCAGCCGAAGCGGGAGCGATTCTCCACCTTCAGCCCGAAGCGGTCCGCCAACTCCTCTACCCCCAGCTCGTGGGAAACGTGGTAGCGCTCCTCCTCCCGGTTGAGGACGACGCCCTTCATGATGGAGTCCCCAAAGATCATCACCGGTTTCAGCAGCTTCATGTCCGGCACCTCTTTCATCTGGTATTGAATACTATATATCACAATATTGATGAAATGTCAACGCGGTTTTTGAAAAAATGATAATTTGTTTTAAAAGCCTTGTTTTCCACCTCGCGGCGTGATATACTGGCGAAAAAAGAAAGGGGCGAGGGATATGGAGCGCTCGGCGCAGCTTTTGAAAACGGTGGAGGCGGTGCGGGAAGCGCGGCTGCCCCGCTGGGCGGAGCTGCCGGACCTGGCTCTGTATATGGACCAGGTGATCGTGCTGATGGGGCAGTATCTGGGGGGCATCGTCAGCGGGGAGGAAAAGCTGCTGACGCCCTCCATGGTGAATAACTACGTGAAGCTGGGGCTGATGCCGCCCCCGGTGAAGAAGAAATACGGGCGGGAGCAGCTCGCCGATCTGATCATGATCTGCGTGATGAAGCAGGTGATCCCCATCTCCATCACGCGGGAGCTGATCCGCACCAGCCTGGAGGAGCTGAGCCCCCAGCAGCTTTACGACACCTTCTGCGATTATTACGACATCGCCGCCGGGGAGGCCCTGGAGAGCCTGGACCGGCGGACGGACATCATCGAGTCCACGGGCCGGGCGGGGCTGAACCTGCTGGCGGCCTCCTGCGCCATTCGCTCTCAGCTGGAGCTGCGGCTGGCGGAGGACCTGGGTCGGGCAGAGGAAACGAAGCCCGCGAAGGAAAAGGGACAGAAAGAGAAAAACAAGGAAAAATAAAGGAAAGCCCGTACCGCCGGTTGGGACCGGGGTACGGGCTTTTTCGTATGACGTTTCCCTTGGGGCCGCCTCGGATGGGACGGGGCTCAGACGTAGAAGCTGTGGTGTCCGATGGTGGTCACAAAGGTGCAGTTGCGGACGATCCAGAAATTGGTCGCCGCGGCGGGATTCAGGAAAAAGAGGCTGTCGTCTGCGGTGTTGGCCCCATCCAGCACCAGCTTGGCGGCGATCACGCTGCTCTGCGTCGGCGTATAGTAAATGGCACCGTTGCCGGCGGGGGAAAACTGATAGTTGCCGTTGACGCACTGGAAAATGACGTTGAAGATGCTGTTGGGGAAAAGGGAAGAATTCACGCGGTTCATCACCACGTTGCCCACCGCGATCTGCCCCTCCAGGGATTCACCCCGGGACTCCGCGTTGATGATACGGGAGAGCCAGTAGACCGCGTCGCTGGAATAGAAGAGGTCGCCCGAAAGAAGCGGCTCCCCGCCCGTGGTAATGCTAACGGAGCGGGTCCCCTCGTCCCAGTAAACCGCGGCCCCGAGGGCCTTGGAAAGAACGCGGATGGGCAGGTAAAAGGCGCCGTCGTCATCGACCCAGCAGAATGGGCCGGTAAAGAGATAACGCTCGTTGGCGATGATGTATTCACTTCCATGCTGCGCCGTCAGCAGCAGACCGGGTGCCTCGACTGTCGCTGTCCTGCTCTCGTTATCCCAGGAAACAGTACAATCCGGCATAGCCAGCTCACAGTATTTGCGCAGGGGGACCATCGTCGTCCCCTCGTACAAAAAGGCCCCGTCCATAGCCTGCCCGTCGATCACGACGCTGATCTCTTCTTCTTCCGCCATTGCCAGGGGGGCAAGGCAGCTCAGCAGCGCGAGCGTCAGGAGCAGGGAGATGAGTCTTTTTCGTATAATAACAATTCCTCCTAAGCTGCCGCGCGGCAAAGGGACTGCGGCAGTTCGATGATCAAGGACCGGAAAAGGGTCCCGTTTTGTTCTCCCCATGCTTGGCCCGGGGAGAAGATCGGCCGCAACGGGCTGCGGTTCCGATCCATCTATATCAACGCGGGCGGTTGGGACGCACGCGGTGTATTCCGTGTCTTGAAGATTGCAGGCATGGAAAGTGTAACAGAAAGGTTACGAAAAAGCAAGGGAAACTTGGGCCGGAACTGAAATTTCGGCATTTTGCCATTATTCTGCCCCGTCGCTTAGGTGAGAAATACCCCTTGTCAGCTTAAAACTGTCCATAGCGGGTAAAAATGCCACCTGCCGCCAAGGGAAAAAGAGCCCGTCCAGATAGCCGCCCAGCAGGGCGCAAAGGGCCGGGTCGCTCATGTACAGGATCAGCGGGCGGCCATAGGTCTCCAGAAAGGCGCCGATCAGCGCCTGGAACTTCTCGGAGACGGTTTCCGCCGGGGTCATGGATTCATAGGCCGCGATCAGCCCG
>CAMVOG010000104.1 GCA_947169005.1 uncultured Clostridia bacterium
TCCTTCGCCATCTCCGCCAAGGGCGTGATGATGTGCATCCAGGCCTTTGTGCCCGGCATGATCGAGCGGGGCCACGGCGTCGTCACCTACTCCGCCACCCAGTTCCACTACTGCCCCCCCATGGTGGGCGGCACCATCTATACCGCCGGCAAGGCGGCCGCCACCTCCCTCATCATGTCCCTGGCCAACGAGGTGAAGGGCAAGGGCGTGTACGTTTTCTGCCTGACCCCCGCGGGCGTGGGCCGCATCGACTTCTCCAAGTTCCAGCCGCCGAAGGATCTGCCCAAGGACATCGCCGAGAAGATGAAGAACTTCAAGCCCATGGGCATGCCCGGCTTTGAGGGCATGGTGCCCCCCGAGGCCGGCGGCGCGGGCATGGTCTACTCCATCCTGCACGCCAAGGAGCTGCACGGCTCCGGCTTCCTTATCAGCGACGCGCTCCAGGCCATGGACTTCCCCTTCCCGAAGCCCGAGACCATTATGAAGCCCCCCGTCGCCCCGAGACGCCTCAGCGACATGGAACTCACCATGGCCTTCTGCTACATGGGCCCCGGCTTCCCCGAGAAGTAAGGGAAAGCCGCATCGACGGAATAAACGATCTCCCCGCCCTTTCGGACGGGGAGATTTTTATTGCCCATTATCCATTGTCCATTGTCAATTGTCAATTTCATTTGCCCGTTGCTCTGCGGAAGCAGAGGATGGCGTCCTTGTTGTTCACCTTGCCGTCGCCGTTCAGGTCGGACGCAGCCAGCTCCGCCGGGCCGCTCAGCTGAGCGGCGGCAATGCTGAAAATCGCCCGGGCGTCAGCCAGCGCGATCACGCCGTCCCCGTCCACGTCGCCCCGCAGCTCGGGCAGCGTCACGCGGCAGGGGTTCACCCGGTCCGCGCTCACGGCCTCGATGTAGTTCACGATGCGGTGATTGTAATGATCCTTCATGGAATCGTTGTGATCCGGGGCATAGCTGTAGCGGAATTCGTCTATGTGGCCGAACTTGCCGTACTTGTTGTGTCCCGCCGCGTTGAGGAACCAGCCCAGCGTGCGCTCGGCGTTGGGGCCGAAGGTATCATAGTAATTATAGATATTGTGGATGTTCTCGAAGCCCGCCTCCACGGGGGACTCCGTCCTGATGGCGTCGATGGCCCCGAAGGTATAGGCGAAGATGTCCTGTGGGCCGCGCAGATAGGTCCCCCACCACTCGCCGCGGTATTTATCGGTCAGATAAGCCGCCACCAGGTTGGCTCCCGCTCCGCCGAGGCTGTGGCCCGTGACCAGGATCTTCAGCCGTCTGCCGTCCAGCTCGTCCCGCAGCTCGTTGAGGAAATACTCGTTCAGAGCCTCCGTGACCACGTCCTCAAAGGCGTAGATCAGGTCGTAGGCCGTCTGATCCAGAAAGCGGCTGTTGGCCAGGGTGAAGGCGTCCCCAATGGTCTCCAGGAAGGTCTGGGTGCCGCAGAGGGTGATGACCAGCAGGTTCTCGCTCTGCCCGTTCACGAGGATGCGCTTATGGGCGAAGGAAAAGCGGTACATGTAGTCATCCGGCCCGTAGTTGCCCAGGAGGATGCTCCGCTCCGGGAAGCCCAGCTCCCGATACAGGGCGGTGATCTCCTTCCCGTCCAGCTCCGCGCCCTCCGCCGCGCCGCTGAGAGCGCCGGAGAGCATGGCCAGGTCCTTGTTATAGAGCAGGGAGCTGCCGCTGAACAGGTCCCCGTCCAGCCGGACGGTATAGCCCGCGTACGCCGCCGTGCGGGGCGCGGCCTCCCATTCCGTGCGCCATTCGTCCGCCTCCTGCGTCAGCCAGCGGAGCGTGGGCCGCCCGCTGTTCTGCATGGTCCAGACGGTATCAAGATTCCAGCCGCGCTCGGTGTAAAGCTCCTTAGCCGGGAAGCTGCCCGCGTCCACGCGCATCTGCGCGTCCGCAGTCGTCGCGCCGCAGTCCTTCCAGACCACGTTGGCCGTGCCTTCGCCGCCGCCGATCTCGCAGGACTCCTGCGAGACGCTGTTGTCGTTCACGCCGGAGAAGCCCACAGCCAGAGCGGTGATCGCGTCCGTGAGGACAAAGCTGTTGCGCACCGGGACCTCCTCCGGGTAGTTCCCGACGCGCCTCCCGCAGATACCGCCGGCATAGGCGTGAGAGGACTGATAATAGACGCCCTCTCCGGGGTCGAGCGTGGCCGCGAGGCTCGCCTCCAGGTCGCAGCAGCGCAGCAGCTCCAGCGTGTGCGCGCCGTTGACGAAGGCATAGCCGACGATCCCGCCCGCGCAGGCGCTCATGGACACCGCGCTTTTCGCGGCGGCCTGCACCTTTCCGGCGTTCAGGCAGTCCTCTATGGCGCGGGACTTGCTCTCGCCGTGGAAATCGTCGATGCCGCACCAGGCGGCGATGCCCCCGGCAAGGGCCATCTTCTTCGGCGCGGCGCTGGCCGCCTGCACCGTGCCGGAATTGGCGCAGCGGGCGATGCCGACCTCCCGGAGAGCGGTATACCGGCCGACGATGCCGCCCGCCCCGAGCTCGCCGCTGCCTGACCCCTGGTTGGCGGAAAGGACGGAGACGATCTGCCCGTAATTGGCGCAGTTGAGGATATCCCCGTCCGCATAGCCGGCAATGCCGCCCGCGAAGGGCGTGGCATAATAGCTGTATGTTTCCGGCAGACCGGAGCGGGCGCTGACAGCCCCCGCGTTGACGCAGTAACGGAAGTGCGCGCCGCCCCAGCCGTTGCCGAGGATGCCCCCCGCCGTCACGCCCGTGACGGCGCCGACATTGCGGCAGCGGGTGAAGGTGCCGTCCCCTTCCCCGACAAGGCCGCCCGCGCAGGACCGGCGGCTGTACTGATAATCAGAGCCGAAAAAGTCTGTGAAGACGGTCGCCTCGTTCACGCAGTCGATCAGCTCCACGGCACCGCTGTCCCCGATGAGGCCGCCCACGCTGGGGCCGCCCTCATCCGTCGTGAGGTCGATGGAGCCGGTGACGCGGCAGTTCTCGACGCGGGCAAGGCTCGCTCTGCCGCAGAGGGCGCCGACGGGCCCGCTGAAGCAGCCCGTGATCGACACCTCCGAGAGCGTAAGATTTTCCACCACGGCGGTCTTCAGCACGGTGATGCCGTCGCTTTGCCCCGCCAGGGCGGAAAAAAGGCCGAAACCGCTGCCGTCAGTCTTTTCAGGGTCACATTCGATGGTGAGCCCGCGGATCGTATGGCCCCGTCCGTCCAGCGTGCCGCCGAACTCGCTGACAGGCGTCCATTCTCCGCCGCTGAGGTCGATATCCGCCGTCAGATAATAGCTCCCCAGGGGCTCCTTGGCAATGGCCTCCAGCTCCGCCCGGGTGGAAATGGGGATGAGTCCCTCCGCCGCAGGCTCGTCCGTCTCGCCCTCGGCCAGGGCAGCGGGGCAAAGGCTGAGCAGCAGCCCCAGGAGCAGGAGCAGGCTGAGCAGTTTTTTCATCGTGCATTCTCCCTTTCTGAGATGGGTCCGGGGCCCTCGTTCCCCCCTCCCCCGCCGGGGGAGGGGGGGGCAGAAGCGCTCCATCAGCTTTTCCGATAAATGATCGATTTCAGAGCCTCCCTTATGGCTTATGGCTCATTGTACATTGCGAATCGCTCACTTGCCTCCCGCCGCTCTGCGGAAGAGAAGGATGGCGTCCTTGTTGTTCACCTGGCCGTCGCCGTTCAGGTCGAGCTCGACGCCCTCGGCCACCACGGTCTCCTCGCCGGAGGCGTAGCGGAAGATCAGCCGCGCGTCGGTAACGGAAATCGCGCCGTCCCCGTCCGCGTCACCGACGACGGGGGCCGCGACGGTCTCCACCGCCGTGACCTTGAAGCCCCAGGCGTCGCCCGCGTCGTCCGTCACCAGGCGAATGCGCACGGTGTCGCCGGGCACCTCGATGGTTTTCCCGGCCAGGGCCGTGCCTGTGTACTTGCCGAGCTCCTTTTTCTGGCCGTCCAGGATGTAGAGGAAGTCGAAGCCTTCCTCGATCTCGGTGCGCTCATCGAAGGTGACGAAGAGCTTCTCCGCCCCCTCGATCCTGTACTGCCAGAACTGATCGAAGCTCAGCGCGTAGGGATGCGCGCTCTCCAGCTCCTCCACGCTCTGGGCCAGGATGCCGCCGCCCGCCACATTCACGGTGATCGTGGTCTTGACGCCGCTGCCGTCCAGGGCTTCCACGGTGATGATGGCCTGGCCGCCCGCCACGGCGGTGACAAGGCCCGTATCGTCCACGGTGGCCACACTCTCGTCAGAGGAGGACCAGGCCACCCGGGCGTCATAAGCGTCGTTGGGCTTCACCGTCGCCACCAGTTGGAAGGTATCCAGGGCCTCCAGGCTGAGGCTGCGCATATTGATGCCGATGCTGGAAACGGGCTGCACCACGGTGATCTTGCAGCTGGCGCTCTTGCCGCCCACGGAGAGGCGCACCACGGCGTTGCCCAGGCCCACGGCTTTCACCGTGCCCGTATCGGAAACGGTGACGACCTTCTCGTCGCTGCTGCGCCAGGAAAGGGCGTCCGTGAAGTTCTGGGGCGTCACGGTCATCACCAGGTCGGCGGTCTTGCCCTTCAAAAGGGTCATCTCCGTTTCGCTGAGGCTCACGCTCTCGGTGGGGACGGACTTATCCACGAATTTGATGCTGTTGGCGTACTCCTCGGCGTAAGTGCCGGAGACGCCCGCGATGCTCATCTTGCTCTTATAGCTGAACACGTCCGCCGGGATCGAGGTGGTGGCCCGGGGGATGAAGATCTCCAGCAGGCTCTGGCAGTCCTTGAAGGCCTGGGCCCCGATGGAGGTGACGCGGTAAGGCAGCGTGACGTTCGCCAGCTTATCGCAGTTTTCAAAGGCGTTGGCCGGGATGGCGGTGATGCCGGTGCCCAGCGTTACGTCCGTCAGCGCGTCCGCGTCGTAGAAGACCCAGCGGCCCAGGCTCGTCACGCTGTCGGGCAGGACCAGCTTGGTCAAGGCGTCGCAGTTGTTGAAGGTGCTCTCGCCCAGGCTCGTGACGCCCGCGGGCAGCACGGCCTCCACGATGCCGCTGCTCAAAAAGCCGTTCTTGCCGATGGTTTTCAGCGCCGGGCTCCACTGGACGGAGGCAAGGGCCGTCGTGCCGGAGAAGGCCTCCTCCCCGATGGCGGTGACGCCCTCGGGCAGGATGATCTCCGCCAGAACGGGGCAACCCAGGAAGCAGCCCTTCGGGATCACGGTCATCCCCGCGGAAAGCTGGGCCTTTTCCAGGCTCTTGCAGCCGTTGAAGGTGTAGTCGCCCAGGCCGGTCACGGTGTTGGGCAGGGTGATCTCCGGCAGCAGGGAGCAGTTTTCAAAGGCCTCCTTGCCGATGGAGCTCAGCCCCTCGGGCAGCGAAACGCTCGTCAGCGCGGGGCAGTTCACAAAGGCATAGGGTCCGATGCTTCCCACCTTTTCCGGCAGCCTGATCTCCGGCAGAGAGGCGCAGTATCCGAAGGCGTCTTCCCCGATCTTCTCCAGGCTCTCCGGCAGGGTCACGCTGATCAGCTTGGCGCCCTTGGCCGCCAGGTGGGCGGGGATCGCCGTCCGGCCCTCCTCAAAGCGCAGGGTCTCCACCGCGCTGTCCGTCAGCGGACCGCCCGTGCCGTTATAATAATAGCTTTCCGCCGTTTCCAGCGCCTTGGGGATCGTCAGCTCCTTCACTTCCGTGTTGCCGCCCAGCACACGGTAACCGATCCAGCTCAGGCTGGCGGGCAGCTTCAGGCTCGTAAGGCCGCTGTTCGCGAAGGCCTCCCGCCCGATAGAGGTAACGGTATCCGGCAGGGTGATCGTTTCCAGGGTCAAGCACGTGTCAAAGGCATCTTTTCCTATCGTCAGCAGATTATCCGGCAGGCTGATCTCCTTCAAGGTCTTGCAGGCGCAGAAGGCGTAGGGGCCCAGCGCCGTCACATATTGCGGGATCACGATCTTTTGCAGGGAGATACAGAGCCCGAAGGCGTCCTCCCCGATGCTCGTCAGCGTCTCCGGCAGGGTCACGCTGGTCAGCTTGCTGCCCTTGGCTGCCATGTGGGCAGGGATCGCCGTCCGGCCCTCCTCAAAGCGCAGGGTCTCCACGGCGCTGTCCGTCAGCGGGCCGCCCGTGCCGCCGCCCCAATAATAGCTTTCCGCCGTTTCCAGGCTCTTGGGGATCGTCAGCTCCTTCACTTCCGTGTTGCCGCCCAGCACACGGTAGCCGATCCAGCTCAGGCTGGCGGGCAGCTTCAGGCTTGTGAGGCCGCTGTTTGCGAAGGCCTCCCGCCCGAGGGAGGTAACGGTATCCGGCAGAGCGATCGTTTCCAAAGCCACGCACCCGTCAAAGGCGTTTTTTCCTATCGTCAGCAGATTATCCGGCAGGCTGATCTCCTTTAAGCTCCCGCAGGCGCAGAAGGCATAGGGGCCCAGCGCCGTCACGTTCTGCGGAATCACGATCTTTTTCAGAGAGGTGCATAGCCCGAAGGCGTCCTCCCCGATGCTTTGCAGCGACGCGGGCAGGGTCACGTCGGTCAGCTTGGCGCCCTTGGCCGCCAGATAGGCCGGGATCGTCTCGCGGCCTTTCTCAAAGCGCAGGGTCTCCACGGCGCTGTCCGTCAGCGGGCCGCCCGTGCCGCCGCCCCAATAATAGCTTTCCGCCGTTTCCAGGCTCTTGGGGATCGTCAGCTCCTTCACGCCCGTGTTGCCGCCCAGCACACGATAACCCAGGAACGTCAGATTGTCGGGCAGGTCCAGGCTCCGCAGGGCGGTGCCCGCGAAGGCCTCACGCCCGATGCTCGTCACGGAATCGGGCAGGTTCACGATGCTCAGATGGGAGCAGTTCATGAAGGCGTAGCGGCCGATGGTCTTTACGCCCTCGGGGATCGTCACGGCGTAGAGCCCCTTGCCCTTGAAGGCGTTCTCCCCGATGGCGATGACGGTGTAGCCGTCAATGGTCTCGGGCACGGTGAGGGAGGAGCCCCCGCCGGAATAGCCGGTGATGGTGGCCCGCTGGGCGTCGTCCAGGCTGTAGCTCCAGATCAGCACGGGCACGCCGCCCTTGCCCGTGGGCTTGCTGCTGGCCCTGCGCCCGCCGGGGTTATAGTGGCGGGAAGAGGGGTCCGTGGTGTACTTGGAGGGCTGCTTTCCGGAGCCCTTGGTAAAGTCCGCCCCACGGGTGCATTCCGGCACGGTCAGCCCGTCCTCCCAGTGATAGTGCAGCTTGGCGGGGCTGTTGTCATAGTCGTAAATGGTCTTGGTGTCGCTGTATTCGCCCACGATGGGGAACTTGACCCAGCCGCCCATCTTGCAATAGAGCCAGGCCTTGAAATCGACGCAGTTTTTCGGCGTGCCGGAATCGTACCAGACGGCAACGGCCTGGGCCTGGGCCCCGATCTCGCCCCAGAGGCCGCCGCCGACGCCGTCGAAGCCGATGGTGGCGTCCAGGCGCAGGCCCGCCTTGGCGTTGAGCTCGGCGGTGATGGTAAAGGCCTTCTTCTGATAGCTGCGGATCATGCGGAAGCCGTCGTCCCCGGTATAGGCAAAGCCCACGCAGGCGTGGCCGTCCCAGGCCAAGGTGATGGAGCCGGAAAGGTCATAGACAAAGTCCAGGCTGACGCGGCCCGCGCCGTAGCAGAAGGGCACCTCGCCCAGGGTGATCTTATCGTAGCCCAGGGCGTCCTGGAGGGAGCCGGAGGCCACGACGGTCAGGCAGGTATCCGAATCCACGACGATGCGGCAGTCCTTCCACTTCACACGCAGGTTCAGCTCGATGTTTTTCAGCGTGCCCGTAACCGTCACCTTGAGGCCGTCGGCGATCTTGAATTTCTTGGTGGCCTCGATCTCCTTTTTGGTGTAGAACGTCTTGTCAAAGCCCAGGGCCGTGGGTC